>NZ_CAXIBN010000159.1:0-7309 GCF_964021735.1 uncultured Wocania sp.
ACGCAAAACTCTTGCATTGAGCTAAGTCGAATGCCTAAAGGAGTCGAACATAATCATTGTACAAAAAATGGAGAAGAAGTACATGTGCTATTATTCGAAAAACTAAATACGGCACATGCAGGAAACATACAACACGAAAAGACATATGCACAATATCCAAAAACATAACTTTCGTCATGCTGAACTTGTTTCAGTATCCCATTAATTATATCTTTGAATTAATAACTAATATGTCACACTGAGCGCAGTCGAAGTGTCTCAACCTTATGAAAATTCTACATCTCGATACCAATCACGAATTATTAATAAATCAACTAAACGATTTAGGATTTACAAACGATGAAGATTACACAGCTTCAAAAGAAGGCATTAAAGCTAGAATTCATGAATACGACGGATTCATTATCCGCAGTCGTTTTTCAATAGACAAAACATTTTTAGATGCTGCTACCAACCTAAAATTTATAGGTCGTGTTGGGGCAGGTTTGGAAAATATAGATTGTGATTATGCCAAAAGTAAAGGCATTCATTTAATCTCTGCACCAGAAGGAAACAGAAACGCCGTTGGCGAACATAGTTTAGCCATGATACTTTCCTTATTCAATAAATTAAATAAAGCCGATAACGAAGTTAGAGCAGGCAAATGGTTACGCGAAGAAAATCGTGGGTTAGAACTCGATGGGAAAACAGTTGGGCTTATTGGTTATGGCAATATGGGAAAAGCTTTTGCAAAAAAGTTACGTGGTTTTGATGTAACCGTTTTATGTTATGATATTAAAGACCACATTGGAGATGAAAATGCAAAACAAGTGTCATTAACAGAACTACAACAATACGCCGATGTTTTAAGTTTACATACGCCAGAAACACCGTTAACCACTAATATGATTGATGACGTTTTTATCAATCAATTTACAAAACCTTTTTGGTTAATTAATACGGCACGTGGTAAAAGTGTAGTGACCAAAGATTTGGTATCTGCATTGCAATCGGGTAAAATTTTAGGTGCGGGACTGGATGTTTTAGAATACGAAAAAACATCGTTCGAAAACTTATTTTCTTCAACTATGCCAGAGGCATTTCAATATTTAATACAAGCAAAAAACGTTTTATTAACGCCACACGTTGCGGGCTGGACTCTTGAAAGTAAAGAAAAGTTAGCGCAAACTATAGTAGACAAAATTAAAGCGAAATTTTGTTAACTTTCGCTTATGAAGAAAACCGTTTTTGTATTCACTCTTTTAATTTTAGCTTTGTTGCTATTGTTTCAAATTGGTAAATATGCCATCGTTTCTGGGAATTTAAAAACAGAAATAATAGTTGCTATTATTGCTATTGTTTTCTTTTTTATAGGTATTTATATTAATAAAAAAAGTATTCAAAAGCAGAACAAATCTTCAATAGAAATCAATCATAAAAAAATTGATGACTTAGGAATTACCAATCGAGAATATGAAGTTTTACAACATATTTCTCTTGGATTATCAAACCAAGAAATAGCCGATAAATTATTCCTTTCAGAAAGTACTATAAAAACCCACGTTTCAAATTTACTAGTTAAATTAAATGCCAAACGTCGTACTCAGGCGTTGCAAATAGCAAAAAATCTACAAATTATTTAAAATTCGTACTTTAGTATGAACTCTAAAAAAAAGACTTAAACTACTTTTAGAGGCGTTATTAATTTTTAAAATAGAATCATATGGAATTAGGAGCATTTTCTGCAAGTTTAAGCGTAAAGGATATTAATAAGTCGAAAGCATTTTACGAAAATCTTGGGTTTAGTGTTTTTGCTGGAGCTATTGAAATGAATTATTTGATCATGAAAAATGGTAATGCATTAATTGGTCTTTTTCAAGGGATGTTTGAAAATAATATTTTAACTTTTAATCCTGGTTGGGATGAAAGCGCAAATAAACTGGATGCGTTTACCGATGTTCGCGATATTCAAAAGCATTTAAAATCTAAATCCATAAAACTCGAAAGAGAAGCAGACGAAACCAGTCAAGGTCCAGCAAGTATAGTACTGTTTGATCCAGATGGCAATACCATTCTTATCGATCAGCATGTCTAAATCAATATAAAAAAATAATGAAAACGACATTAATTAAATACGGTCTTTTTGGTGCAATAACAGGATTTGTTATCTTTTTATCTCACTTAGCATTTGCCAAAAATTTAAGTTTTAGTACCCTGGAAATATTAGGCTACATTTCAATAGTCATCTCTTTATCATTCATTTATTTTGGAATAAAACATTACCGAGATAATATTAATCAAGGTATTATTTCATTGGGTAAAGCTATAATAATTGGTCTGCTAATATCTTTATTGGTAGGAATAGGTATAGGAATTGCAGATTATATATACACTACTTTTTTAAACCCCAATTTCTTTAAAGACTATGCGCAAATGCTAATTGATGAGGGAAGAGGAGACGAAGTTATTGAGATGACAAGTGAAATGGGAGCTTTATTTATGCTTGCTTTAGTAACTGTAATAGGATTTATTATTTCTTTAATATCAGGATTAATACTTCAACGTAAAAATTAAGAATCATGCAATCAAAAGCGAGCACGCCACAACAATATTTAGAAGAACTTCCGAAAGACAGAAAAGAGGTTATTGAAAAATTAAGACAGCAAATTTTGAGTAACCTTCCTAAAGGTATAGAAGAGCAAATGAGTTATGGTATGTTGGGTTATATTATACCGCATTCGGTATATCCAGATGGATATCATTGCGATACGAGTTTGCCTTTACCGTTTATGAATTTAGCATCACAAAAAAACTTTATAGCTGTTTATAGTATGGTTATTTACGCTAAAAAAGAAATCTATGATTGGTTTACAACTGAGTATGCGAAACGCTGTAAGTACAAATTAGATATAGGTAAGAGTTGCATTAGATTAAAAAAAATGAATGATATCCCTTTTGAGCTTATAGGCGAATTAACCGCAAAAATAAGCACAGAAGAATGGATTGAGATTTATGAAAATGCGATTAAAAACAAAAAAAAATGAAAAATAGAGTAACAGGAATTGGAGGACTATTTTTTAAAACAAAAAACCCAAGCAAAACTAAAGATTGGTATAAAAAACATCTAGGTTTTAATACCGATGATTACGGCTGTACCTTTAAGTGGAAGGATAAAGACGGAAAAGATTGTACAACACAATGGAGTGCATTTCCAGAAGACACAAAATATTATGAGCCATCAAAAAAAGACTTTATGTTTAACTATAGAGTTGAGAATTTAGAGGAATTATTAAAAGTTTTAAAAGATGAGGGCGTAACTATTGTTGGCGAAATGCAGGAGTTTGAATATGGGAAATTTGGTTGGATTTTAGATAACGATGGTAACAAAATAGAACTTTGGGAACCCATAGATAGTCCTTTTTTGTAAATTCGTTTTTTATTAAAAAATAATCTTTGTCTTATTTAGAAATCCTTCACTCTTACAATTTAACTGCATTACAATGGATAGCCATTGGCTTTGCAGTTTTTTTATTGGGTTTATCTAAATCAGGAATTAAAGGTATAGGAATCATTATCGTAGTCATTCTTGCTTTCGTTTTTGGCGAAAAAACATCTACAGGAATATTACTTCCAATGCTTATTGTAGCAGATATTTTTGCGGTAATTTATTATAATAGGCACGCTCAATGGAACATTATAAAAAAGTTAATACCATTTATGATTATTGGTGTTTTAGTTGGTGTTTGGGTTGGGAACGATATTTCTAAAATCATTTTTAAAAGGCTAATGGCAATAATAATTATTGCTTCTGTTATTATTATGTTTTATACAGAAAGCAGAAAATCTACCAAAGTACCAACCCATAAACTATTTTCTGCTGGCACAGGGTTTTTAGCGGGCTTTACTACAATGATTGGCAATTTAGCAGGTCCAATTTCTAATATTTATTTTTTAGCCATGCGTTTTCCTAAAAATGAATTTGTAGGTACTGCGGCATGGTTATTTTTTATTATAAATGTGTTTAAACTGCCTTTTCATATTTTTATTTGGAAAACGGTTACTCCAGAATCTTTAGTTTTAAATTCGGTATTAATTCCTGCTGTTATTTTGGGGTTTTTCTTAGGAGCATACATTGTGAAATTAATTTCAAATGTAAATTATAGGCGGTTTATTTTAATTGTTACTGCTATAGGCGGTATTATTATGTTATTTAGGTAGTTTATTATTTGTCAAGTGTTTGTAACAATAACTATTATAAATAGACTTATTAGTTGAATATCAATCTAAAGCCAATGTAATTTAGATTTTATTAAACATTTTTATTAATTTTATAATCAAACCAAAATATTAAATAATATGTCTGACGAAAAAAATTTAAGTGATGACCTAAACGATATGTTAGGCGATGCTAAAGAAGGTGCAAAAAAAGCTGCCGATAAAGCAGGTGAATTTGCCGAAGAAGCTAAAGAAAAAGCAAAAGAGTTTGCTAATGAAGCTAAAGAAACAGCTTCAGAATTTACCGAAAGTGCCAAAGAAACTTTCGCTTCAGGCGAAAACAAAAAAGTGTTAGCTGGTGTTTTAGCTATTTTACTTGGTTCTTTAGGTATCCACAAGTTTATTTTAGGTTATAATAAAGAAGGTATTATTCTTTTAGTTATAACATTAGTTTTAGGATTTATTACCTGCGGTATTGGAGCTAGTTTAGCTGGAATTGTTGGACTAATTGAAGGTATCATCTATCTTACAAAATCTGACGAAGAATTTTATAACACCTATCAAGTTGGTAAAAAACCTTGGTTTTAATCCTTTGAAATTCAATATATAAAATACAGAAAGCCAAAATAAATACATTTTGGCTTTTTTAATTTAATTTAACATCGTAATATTGCAATATTAAAATGTATTGTTATGGGAATTACAAAATCACAAATATTTACTGAACAACAAAACGACTTAGCGCAACTTTTTAAAGTACTTGGGCATCCTGCTCGTGTGGCTATTTTACAATATATAAGCAATCAAAATGCCTGTATCTGCAACGATTTAGTCGAAGAAATTGGTTTAGCACAAGCCACCATTTCTCAACATTTAAAAGAACTAAAAAGTATTGGATTGCTTAATGGAGAAGTGGAAGGTAAAAGCATGTGCTACTGCATTAATATAGAGCGATGGACTGCTTTACAAAAGCAATTAAATGCATTTTTTAATACCACAAAATTAAACTGTTGTTAATTAAATTTTATGAAGATGTCACCTTGAGCGCAGTCGAAAGGCCTTTTAATACATCATCAAATATATTTTCAATTATAAAATAATTAAATAGATTTATTATGAAAACACAAGAATTATTTAACGTTTTAGAACAAAACAAAGACAAATCTTTACTATTCGAATATGCGCCAAATAAATTAGTTGGTGCCAATTACCATATCACCGAAGTAAAACATGTTTCAATTGATTCGGTTGATTGCGGAGCACAAACTGATGCTTGGAAAGAAACCATAATTCAACTTTGGGAAAGCCCAAACGAGCTAGACAAAACCGAATACATGTCGGTTTACAAAGCCATGGCAATTCTTAAAAAAGTGGGTAAAATGAAACCTTATGTTTTTGATGCTGAGGTGAAATTTGAATATAGTAATGTTACGTTTAATACAGCGCAATTATTTGTTAACGATTTCGAAATACGCAATAACGATTTAATAATTAAATTAGCTATCGAAAAAACAGATTGTAAAGCTAAAAGCATTTGTGGTGTTCCAGAAGACAAAGAATTAGTTGCTGCTAACGATGAACCTTGTTGTTCACCAGATGGAAACTGCTGTTAAATAATTTCGTCATTCTGAATTTATTTCAGAATCTCATCCTATAATTAGTATTATGAGAAACAGAAACGAGTTCAGTTTGACGTTGATTTCTATTAAGCTCTAAATAGTTGATTCGTGTATTAGCGGCAAAATAAATAAAGTTAAATTAAAAAAAGATTTCTGCCTTTGCGGAAATAAAAAGAACACCTTTTAAATGAAAAACATTCTAGTATTATGCACAGGAAATTCATGCCGAAGCCAAATGGCACATGGATATTTAAATCATTTTTTAGATAACAGCACTGTAAAAGTATATAGTGCAGGTATTGAAACCCACGGATTAAATCCTGGGGCTTTAGCAATAATGAAAGAAGATGGATTAAATATTGATCATCACACTTCAAATCATGTAGATGAATATGCTGATGTAGATTTCGATTATATTATTACGGTTTGCGATCATGCCAATGAAAACTGTCCGTATATCCCAAGTAAAAATGCAACGAGATTGCATCATAATTTTTTCGATCCATCAAAAGTTATTGGAACTGAAGCAGAAAAACATGCAGCGTTTTTAAAAGCACGAGAGGAAATTAAGACTTATTTTAAGAGGTTTGTTGAAACTTATTTTTAAGCTTTTTTTTCTTGAACTTCAATTATTTTAATACTTTTTTAATCAGAAAGTTTTATTCGTAATTTTGAAAAAAAGTAATTATGATAATAGAAAAAATGATGCAGTTGAATTCTAAAATAACGCATCTAATTTATGATTTGCGAATGCTTAATAAAAAGTATATTAATAGAATAATTGAAGAAGATAAAATTCATTTATTCGATGAAATTGTTAATATCAAAGATGAATTTATTAGAGAAAGTACTTTCTTCGTAAAAGAAAGAATAGAGGTTTTAAAACAAGAACATAATAATTTTGAGGAGTATTCAAAAGAAAGGCTTTCAAAAATCAGCAAAGACATTATTATAGAGTTAAATGAATTAGATAATAAAATTCTTAAGAGTTTTATTTAAAAAATCTAACCCCCATTATTCTCAGCAAACTTACGTTCCAATTCTGCTTGAAACTCTTCCATAACAGGGCGAACAGTGCTTTCTGGTAAGTCGGCAATTTTAATGTACATAAGTCCATCAACCGCGTTGTTAAATAACGGGTCAACATTAAAAGCAACCAATCGTGCATTTTGTTTTATGTACTTTTTAAGGAGTACAGGTAAGCGTAATGCTCCAGGTTCAACTTCATCAATAATTTTATCGAATTTATTTAAATCGGCTTCGGTTTCATCAAATACAAACTCTTTATCGGCATCTTTTAATTTCACCTTAAATTCCTTTTTTGGATGCACATATTGTGCAATATAAGGGTCGTAATAATGCGATTTCATAAATTCAATCATCAATGATTTTGAGAAATTTGAAAACTGATTGCTAATACTAACTCCACCAATTAAAAACTTGTGTTCGGGATAACGCAATGTGGTGTGTACAATACCTTTCCAAAGTAAAAATAA
>NZ_CAXIBN010000160.1:0-7295 GCF_964021735.1 uncultured Wocania sp.
TTAAGCGGAATATTTTGAGGTACAAAATCTACATCATGTCCCGGTTTGCTATAATCGTAAGCCCAACGGTGTACATGAGGGATTTCACCTTCCCAATTTCCATGAATATGTTTAACAGGTGCTGTCCATTCTAAAGTAGTTGAACGCCAAGGGTTTTGTACTGTCTTCTTTCCAAAAAACATACTACTAAAGAAATTGTATAAGTATACTATTTGTACAATACCTCCAATTAATGCGAAAATAGTAATGATAACATTTACATTAGCTAAATCGTCGAATAATGGAAAGTTACTGTTTGTGTAATAACGACGAGGTAAACCTGCCATACCTATAAAGTGCATTGGGAAAAATACGCCATAAGCACAAACTGCCGTTATCCAGAAATGGATATAACCTAAGTTTTTGTTTAGCATACGTCCAAACATTTTTGGATACCAGTGATAGATTCCTGCAAACATACCATACAATGCCGATATACCCATTACTAAATGGAAGTGAGCTACAACAAAATACGTGTCGTGTACATTAATATCTAATGCAGAGTCTCCTAAAATAATACCTGTTAAACCTCCTGTTATAAAAGTTGAAACAAAACCAATAGAGAATAGCATTGCTGGGTTCATTTGTAAATTACCTTTCCAGAGTGTAGTTATCCAGTTAAAGGCTTTTACCGCTGATGGTATTGCAATTAATAAGGTTGTAAATGTGAATACAGATCCTAAGAATGGATTCATTCCTGAGATAAACATATGGTGACCCCAAACAATTGTTGATAAAAATGCAATAGCTAAAATTGAGGCAATCATTGCTCTATATCCAAAAATTGGTTTTCGTGAACTTGATGCCATAATTTCGGACACAAGTCCCATTGCTGGTAATATAACGATATATACCTCTGGATGCCCTAAGAACCAAAATAGGTGTTCGAATAATACTGGAGAACCCCCTTGGTAATGTAATACTTCACCTTGAATGAATATATCTGATAAAAAGAATGATGTTCCAAAGCTTCTATCCATGATTAATAATAACGCTGCCGATAATAATACCGGAAACGATACTACACCAATAATTGCTGTTACAAAAAATGCCCATATTGTTAAAGGTAACCTTGTCATAGACATGCCTTTTGTACGTAAGTTAATTACAGTAACAATATAGTTAAGTGATCCTAATAATGATGAGGCAATGAATATTGCCATAGATACTAACCAAAGTGTCATACCCATTCCTGAACCTCCTTGTGCCATTGGTAATGCACTTAATGGCGGATAGATAGTCCAACCTGCTGCTGCTGGTCCTGCTTCAACAAATAGTGAAATGACCATGATTACACTTGATAAAAAGAATAACCAATACGAAACCATATTTAAAAAGCCTGATGCCATATCGCGTGCACCAATTTGTAACGGAATTAATAAGTTACTAAATGTTCCACTTAAACCTGCGGTCAATACAAAGAATACCATAATGGTCCCATGTATAGTTACTAACGCTAAATAGATATCGGCATCCATAACACCATCTGGAGCCCATTTACCTAGTAAGGCTTCAAATAACACATTAGGTTCTTCTGGCCATGCAATTTGCATACGAAACATCATAGACATTAATACACCTATAACACCCATAATAGTACCTGTAATTAGATACTGTTTAGCAATCATTTTATGGTCTTGACTAAATATATATTTAGTTACAAACGTTTCTTTATGATGATGTCCGTGGTCGTCGTCGTGAGCGTGGTTATCTGCGTGTGCTGACATAATCTTATATCGTATTTATCTTTTTAATTAGTTAATTAGAGAGTTTTTAAATTCTTTTTGCTCTTTCATCCAAGCTTCATATTCTTCTTGTGTTTCTACCACAATCTTCATTTGCATATTGTAATGTGATTTTCCACAAATTTTATTACACAGTAGTATATAATCAAACTCATAACGCTCTAGAGGTTCTTCCCCTTTTGCTATCAATGGTTTACTATTTTCAACTCTAATCTTATTAATTCGTGCAACTTTTTCTTGCATTTCTGGCGTTTGTCTCATATCTGCAGTAGTTACCGTTGGTGTAAATCCAAATTGGGTTATCATACCAGGTACACAATTCATTTGTGCTCTAAAATGTGGCATATAAGCAGAGTGTAACACATCTTGAGAACGCATTTTAAATAATACTGGTTTACCTACTGGTAAGTGAAGTTCTGTAGTAATCACATCATCTTGTGCGTTTGGATCAGATTCATCTAAACCTAAAATATTAGCTTTATCGATATCTATTAAACGTACATTAGCCTTACCTAAAGTATTATCATTTCCACCATATCTTGCTTTCCAGTTAAACTGTTGGGCATATAACTCGACTACTAATGGATCGTCACTTTCATCAACACCCATAATGTTTATCCAAGTATTTAATCCGTAAATAATTAAACCAGCTAAAACAATTACTGGGATTATAGTCCAAATGGCTTCTAATTTATTGTTATCAGCAAAGAATAATGCTTTTTTCCCTTTTTCACCTTTGTACTTATAAGCAAAGTAATGTAGCAAAAACTGTGTAATGGTTTGTACTATAAAGATAATTACCATAGAGATAATCATCAAATTATCTATAGTTGGTCCATGCTCTGAAGCAGAATTAGACATTAATGGCAAGTCGCCCCATTTCACAAAACACACAATGGTAATAATATAAATGAAAGCTAAAAAGCCCATCATTAAATACCCATTAATGGTGTTATCTTTATCTGTAGCAACTCCTGGTGTATTATCGTTTTTAGCTTGTGCTAAATCGAAAATTTTAACCATTTGCCAGATGGCAACTAAAATAAATACTAAAACTATAATTGTTAATAAAGCAGTCATTGGTATCGTTCGTCTTTATTTATATCTTAATTAATAATGAAATTCTTCACTTTCTTTTTTGAAAGGGTATCTTTTTACTAGCAATGGTGCTTTTGTTAAAGCTGTAAATACTACAAATATAAACAAGCCTGCAAATAGTAATATAGAGCTTATTTCTGGAATACCTATAAACCATCTGTCGCCTACTGTTGCTGGCATAATCATATTGAAAATATCTATATAATGTCCAAATAGAATAACTAAACCTGCCATAACCACAAACCAAGGAATTCGTTTGTAATCAGCATTCATTAACATTAAAATTGGGAACACAAAATTCATCACTACCATGCCTAAGAATGGTAATTGATAATCTGCAAAACGTGTTACAAAATAGGTTACCTCTTCTGGAATGTTTGAATACCAAATCAGCATAAATTGCGAGAACCATAAATATGTCCAGAAAATACTGAATGCAAACATATATTTAGCTACATCGTGCAAGTGGTTTTCATTTACAAACTCTAAATGCCCTCTAGATTTTAAATAAATAGAAATTAATGCGATAACTGTAATACCACTTACAAACATACTCGCAAATACGTACCATCCGAATAATGTTGAGAACCAGTGTGGGTCTACACTCATAATCCAATCCCATGACATCATAGATTCTGTATAAATAAAGAATACTAAAAACCCTGCTGCAATACGGAATGATTTTTTAAAGTTACTATTATCTTCAGCTGTATCTTGAGCGATTGAAAATTTGCGTGAAAAATGACGATATAAACTCCAACCTGCTATAAATATTAAACCTCTAACAATAAACCAAGGTAAGTTTAAGAAACTAGATTTGCCTTTAATTAATTTATCATGTTCTACAACTTCTGGATCCATCCATACAAATAAATTGTAATGCCCAATAGTTCCTGATGCTACTGCAATACCTAAAACAATTAATGCTCCTGGTAATAAGTAAGCGGTAATGCCTTCCATGACTCTAAATAAAACTGGAGACCAACCTGCTTGAGATGCAATTTGAATGGCATAAAATGCCAAAACACCTAAAGCAATCATCATAAAGAAAAAGGCTGCTACGTAAAGTGCAGACCAAGGTCTGTTTGCTATTTGATGTTGTACATGTTCTACATGTTTTTTATGCTCGTCTACATCGGCATGTGCCTCTTTAGCATGACCGTCGTGCGAGTCTGCATTTATATTTGCATCGTGTGATGGCGCAGCATGTGCAGCTTCTTCACCGTGACCGCCACCGTGTGATTCTTCTGCAAGTAAGTGTTCAACTTCTTCAAAAGATTTATGAGATGTTATAAAACCATATCCAACCCCTAATAATCCTACAAATATTAGTATGAAAGAAAATGTCTTTAATTTATTTGAAAATGTGTACATATCTTATATAATCTTACTTTTCTAAATCTGCTTTTAATTTCAATACGTATGAAACAACTTGCCACCGCTCTTCTTCTTTCAATTGGTTAGCATAAGACCCCATCGCATTCTTACCATAATAAATAGTATGATATGTGCTTCCTGCGGTTATCGCTCTACCAGCGTCATCATAACTTGGAATACCTAAAATCTTTTCGCGTTTCACTAAATTACCTTGTCCGTCACCTTTATTTCCGTGGCAAATTCCACAGTATATATTGTAAAGTTCTTTTCCTCTTTCTAAATCTACTTGCGTTGAGTCTAAAGGGTTCATTAATGTTGCTTTCGCTAACTCATAGCCTTCTGTTGTGTTTTCAATATCAAAAGGAATATGTCCTCTAGCAACCGACCCTTCGGCAGGTAATTGTGCTTCTACTCCATTAGGAAAAGCAGCTTCTCCATAAGTTTCATATCCAGCAGATTCGTACATATTTGGCATGAATTGATAGTTTGGTGCTGTACTTTTATTACAAGATACTGCTACAAATACAACTGCTAATACTAATATTTTAATTAAGCCTTTCATATTAATGTCCATCTTCTTTATCAATAATATTAATCTCAACTGCTCCTGTTTCTTCTAATAAACTTTGTAGTTCACTTTCATTTCCATGAACTGCAATCTCCATTAAGAAATGATCATCAGTTGTTCTTGGATCTGGATTTTCTGCTTTTTTAAACGGCCACATTCTACTACGTAAGTAAAAGGTAATTACCATTAAGTGGGCTGCAAAAAATACAGTAAGTTCAAACATAATTGGCACAAACGCAGGCATATTTTCTATATAGCTAAAGCTTGGTTTACCTCCAATGTTTTGAGGCCAATCTTCAATCATGATAAAATTCATCATTAAAATAGCTACTGTTAGACCAATTAAACCGTATATAAACGCAGTAATTGCAATACGAGTTGGCGCTAATCCCATAGCTTTGTCTAGTCCGTGAACCGGAAACGGTGTATATATCTCTTCAATATGATGTCTCTCTGCCTTAACCTTTTTAACGGCCGACATTAGTACATCATCATCGGTATAAATAGCGTGAATTACTTTAGATGCTTCCATTGCCTACGCTTAATTTTTTGTTTCTTTATTATTATCACCAGAAGTTCTTGCGTCGGTTCCAGTTCCAACTAAGCTTTCTCCAGATTCTCTTAATCTTTTATATCGCTCTCCAGAAGATTTTAAAATCGTCTTAACCTCTGCCTGTGCAATTACAGGGAATGTTCTTGAGTATAACAAGAATAACACAAAGAAGAATCCTATGGTTCCAATAAATATTCCTATATCTACAAACGTTGGAGAGAACATGGTCCACGATGACGGTAAGTAATCTCTATGTAACGAGGTTACAATAATTACAAAACGCTCAAACCACATACCTATATTTACTACAATTGAGATAAAGAAAGAGAACATAATAGACGTTCTTAATTTCTTAAACCACATAAACTGTGGAGAGAATACGTTACAAGTCATCATCGCCCAATAGGCCCACCAGTAAGGTCCAGTTGCTCTGTTTAAGAAGGCATATTGTTCATATTCTACACCAGAATACCACGCGATAAATAACTCAGTGATATATGCCACACCTACTATAGAACCTGTAATCATGATTACAATGTTCATTAATTCGATGTGTTGAACTGTAATATAATCTTCAAGGTTACACACTTTTCTCATAATAATAAGAAGCGTGTTTACCATAGCAAATCCTGAAAATACCGCACCAGCAACAAAGTATGGTGGAAATATGGTGGTGTGCCAACCAGGAATAACTGATGTTGCGAAGTCAAACGATACAATAGTATGTACAGAAAGTACTAAAGGTGTTGCTAAACCAGCAAGTACTAAAGACACCTCTTCAAAACGTTGCCAATCTTTTGCACGACCCGACCATCCGAAACTTAATAAAGAATATATTTTCTTTTGGAAAGGTTTGATTGCTCTATCGCGTAGCATAGCAAAATCTGGTAATAAACCTGTCCACCAGAATACTAATGATACCGATAAATATGTTGAAATTGCAAATACATCCCAAAGTAAAGGCGAGTTAAAGTTTACCCATAGCGAACCAAATTGATTTGGAATTGGTAATACCCAGTACCCTAACCATGGACGACCCATGTGAATAATTGGAAATAAACCTGCTTGTACTACCGAGAAAATAGTCATTGCCTCTGCAGAACGATTAATTGCCATTCTCCATTTTTGACGGAATAATAAAAGTACCGCAGAAATTAATGTTCCTGCGTGACCAATACCTACCCACCAAACAAAGTTAGTAATATCCCAAGCCCAACCTACAGTTTTATTTAAACCCCAAGTTCCAATACCTGTTGATATGGTATAAATGATACATCCAATACCCCAAAGAAAAGCGGCAAGTGCAATACCAAAAACTATCCACCATTGTTTATTTGCTTTTCCTTCTACAGGTGCAGCCACATCCACAGTAACGTCGTGGTATGATTTTTCGCCTGTAACTAAAGGTCTTCTAATAGGTGCTTCGTAATGAGACGCCATAATTATATAATTGATTCTTTAATTAGATTTATGCTTCAGTTGTATTTCTCACTTTTGTTTGATACTGCACATTAGGCTTTGTACCAACACTTTCTAATAAGTGATACATACGATTATCTTCTTTAAGTTTTGCAACTTTACTAGTCTTATCATTAATGTCTCCAAAAATCATAGCTCCATTGCTACAAGCTGCAGAACATGCGGTTTGGAATTCACCATCTTTGATTTCACGTCCATCACGTTTTGCATCAAGAATAGTTTTTTGTGTCATTTGAATACACATCGAACATTTTTCCATCACACCACGAGAACGTACAACTACATCTGGGTTTAGTACCATGCGTCCTAAATCATCATTCATATGATAATCGAATTCATCATTCCCATTATATAAGAACCAGTTAAAACGACGTACTTTATAAGGACAGTTGTTTGCACAATATCTTGTACCTACACAACGGTTATATGCCATATG
>NZ_CAXIBN010000161.1:0-7189 GCF_964021735.1 uncultured Wocania sp.
GGGACTTTTTTTGGTGAAGTGAAATTTGACTTTGTAAAAAATTTCGGCTACCTTCATTTACCGTCGGATATAAAACATAAAACGATTTCATATCCGCAAAACAACAGTAAACGAACCTCACAAAACTCAATGCTTCTCAAAAGCCTTAACTCCAGCTTCAACCCGAGTTTTTAAATAGTTTTTTCTTGGTACAATAGGACAAGAATATTTATCGTTATAAGCGCAATACGGATTATAGGCTTTATTAAAATCTATTATCATCGTATCTCCTTCGGGGATTCTTGCATCAATATAGCGTCCGCCACCATAACTTTCTAACCCATTGGTTTCATCTAAAAAAGGTAGAAACAAATAATCTTCGTATCCTTCTGTTTCAATCAATCCTAGGTTTTGATAAATGTTTAACGTGTAGTCTTTTCCTTTTAAATTAAAATTCAATTCTCCATATTTAACATATTCTGGTTTTCTGTCTGTGGTCGTTTTCATTTTAAAAACTTTTTCGTTAGGTGTTCTTTTAAAACTGGCAGTAACCATATAAGTAGAATCGAACTTAAAAAAATCTAACCCTTTAAAAGCCTTTCTGTCCTTATCTTTTAAAGGCGATGTTGTAGCATCTTTATATTCGGCATTTAATTCTTTTTGAAATTCGGTTTCACCTAAAACAGGTCTTTTTTCTTGTCCGCAACTAACAATAGAAACCAAAAGAAATATTGTAATAATATTTTTCATTTTTAAAATTTTATCATTTCAAAAATACAACTTAAGAATATTTTATATAGCTTTGTAGCTTACAAAAAAGAAAAAATGCGTAATAACGTCACTATTTATAGAAAGCAATGGACCTCTTGTTTAAAGACAAGATGTTGGGCTTATTATATATTGTGGTGATATGATTATAAAATATTACAATATTAAAAAGTCCGACTTCACAGTCGGACTTTTTATTTTTAGTCTATTAACGACTTTTAACTAAAATCAAAAATTTGAAAACAGAAACTTGAACAATCAGAACTAATGAACCATTCATAAAGTAAAAATTCATTATTAACTAAAACACTATATGGATGCAACATGTGTCAATTAAACAATAAAAAAACCACATGAAAACTCTTTTTAACAATTACTTAAACACTTTTAGCGGACTTTCTAGAGAAGTTTGGTGGCTTGCATTAATAACACTAATTAATAGAGCCGGTACTATGGTCATTCCGTTCTTATCGCTTTATTTAACAACAAGTTTGAATTTTACCCTAAGTGATGTTGGTTGGATTATGAGTGCTTTTGGTTTAGGGTCTGTAGTTGGGTCTTGGTTAGGCGGACGGTTAACTGATAAAATTGGGTACTACAAAGTTATGGTATTTAGTCTGTTAACTACTGGTTTATTATTTATTGCATTGCAGTTTTTAACAACATTTCTTTCTTTTTGCATAGGTATTCTTTTAGTTATGCTAGTAGCAGATATGTTTCGACCAGCTATGTTTGTGGCATTAAGTGCTTATAGTAAACCAGAAAACAAAACAAGATCTGTAACTTTAATTAGGCTTGCCATAAACCTTGGGTTTTCTGCTGGTCCGGCTATAGGTGGAATTATAATTACAACTTTAAGCTATGGTGGCTTATTTTGGGTAGATGGCATTACATGCATTTTAGCAACATTTGTTTTAATAAATGTATTGAATCCAAAAACAACAAAAACATTAGATGATATAAAAGTTCTAAATCCAAAATCGGCATACCACGACAAGGCTTTTTTAATATTTTTAGCAGCCATGGTACTGTTTGGTATTGTGTTTTTACAATATTTTTCAACAATGCCACTCTATTATAAAGAAGCCCATCAATTAACAGAATTTGAGATTGGTATTCTTTTAGGAATGAACGGGTTTTTAATATTTGTTTTCGAAATGCCTTTAATAAAATGGTTAGAAAACACAACATTTACTAAAACGGGATTGATGCTTTTTGGTGGTATTTTAACAGGGTTAAGTTTTATTATTTTAAACGTTACATCGTGGGTTGGCGTTTTAATAATTGGTATGCTTTTAATGACTTTTGGAGAAATGATAGCCTTCCCTTTTTCTAATGCTTTTGCTATGGATAGAGCAAAAAAAGGAAATCAGGGCGAGTATATGGCATTGTATTCTATCGCTTTTTCAATAGCACATATTTTTGGACATAATGCTGGATTACAAATGACAAATAAATTAGGGTTTGATAACACATGGTATATTATTACTGGCCTTGCTGCACTTTGTGTGTTTTTATTATTCTTTTTAAAACAATACTTAAATGCTAAAAAGAAAAAGAAATTAATAGACGAAGAAAAAGAAATATTATGGATTTAAACCAAATAACCATTCCGTCGTTAAACGTTGAAAAAGCGACGGAATTTTATAAAAAGTTGGGGTTAATTTTAATCGTTGATGCACTTCCGCGTTATGTTAGATTTGAATGTCCTAACGGGAACTCAACATTTTCAATTCATAAAGTAGATGAATTAAGCAAAGAAAGTGGAATTACAATTTATTTTGAAAATGACAACCTTGATGAGTTAGTAAAACAACTAAAAGCAAAAGGCATTATATTTACAAGTGAACCCAAAGATAAACCGTGGTTGTGGCGAGAAGCGCATTTAAACGATTTAGATGGCAACCCCATTATTTTATATAAAGCTGGTAAAAATAGAAAAAATCCACCTTGGCGAATAAATTAGTTTTCGCTAAAAAAAATTTGAGGACAAAAAACAACTTATTAAACCGGTTTAACTTCTTTTTGTTTTACTACTCGCGATAAAACAATTTGTGTTTTAGTCTCACCATAAGTAATAAGCTGATCTATAAATAACTCTAAATGTTTTTGGTTTTTTAAAACCACTTCCATAACTATATTTTCATCGCCAGTGATGCGATAACAATTAATAACTTCGTCATAGGTTTTTACTTTTTCTAAAAACGGTTTTAGTTTACCCATAAAGGCACGCAATGTAATAATAGCTTTAAACTGATAACCTAAATCGAATGGCGAAACCATGGTTTTATAATCTTCAATAATACCCAGATCTTCCATCTTCTTTATGCGCTCAGAAACTGCTGGAGAACTAATGCCTACTTGCCTACCAATTTCTGCATTAGATTGTCTAGCATTTTGCTGTAAACACTTCAAAATCTTCTTATTAAGGTTATCAATACTCATTTAAATAAATTAGACTGCAAAACATTAATATTTAAAGTAAATATACAAATTTACTTTAAAATCAAAAGAATAATATGGATTCTTGTGAGTAATTTTGATAAAATTGCTTAAGAAAAAATAAACATGTTATCCAATACCCCACAAAACCTATCGGAATTACCGATTTATAAAAAAGCATTAGATATTTTTGCCTTGTCGCAAAATATATCTGCCTACTTAAATCAAGATTTATCTGTTTTAAAAGACGATGGATCTGAAGATATTCATATTTATTTTTCAGGTGATATTGTTCAACAATCTGTGGCTTTAGTTCCAGAAATTGTAAACGCAGAATTAGAGCGTTTTTCAGAGAGAAAACATAAACACATTGCCTCACTTAAGCGCATTACAAATATGCTTTATAAAAACTCATACCGCCTAGAACAATCTAATAGTAACGGGAGAGATTTTTTACCAATTTTACGCAGAGAATTGAAAAAATTTAAAAAATTGCAACGTAATTGGATAATGACCTTATAGATTAGTTACAAATTTTACAATCTTCTTTAGTCTTAACTTCTCCAATTAAATGGCCTTTTTGGTTCATTTTATAGTCACAGCATTCCATGTACCCTTGTGCGACTAATTTTCTTGCACGTTGAATCCTCGATTTTGCAGTTGGTAAAGCTAATTTTAACTGTTCAGCAACTTCTGCTTGTTTCTTTCCTTTAATGTCTGCCAAAAATAAAGGGTCTCGATACTTTTTAGGAAGTCTTTTAATAATTCCGTAAAGACAATCTTTTTCGTTATGATTGGAAGGCTCTTCTTCAATTTGAGTATCATGTTCCTTAAATTCGGTACTTATTTTATTCGTTCTAAAAAAGTCTAACATGGTATTTCTGGCAATGGTAAAAACCCATGATTTAAGCTTTTTGTGGTCTTGAAGTGAATCGAATTTCGTGTGTATTTTAATAAATGTGTCCTGTAGCACATCGTTTGCAATCTCTTCGTTTTTTATCCTTGATAGAAGAAATTGCTTAACATCCTGATGATATGTTTCCCAAATGTGATTTGTATTCATAAGATAAAATGAATGAGCGTTGGAAGTATTTATCAACGCTCATAAAAATTAAGATCTAACAATTGCAACCACTGCAGTTACAAGATTCACAAGTACAACTTTCACATTGACCATTTGTACAACTATCGCAAGTACAAGTACATTCGTTATTTTTCATAATTATTCTTTTTAATGTTACATCTATTAGACGAAACCTTTACAAAAAAGATGCATTTTTAATTAAATTTTAAAATATGCTTCGACTGCGCTCCTTTTTAAAATTTTGAAAGTTCCAAAATGGCATAAAGCTAAAATTAAGCAGATTACCACAGTCGTTCCTTCCCCGCAATAACGTTTTTAAAAAAATATAGCGGAAATATTCATATTCACAATTACCAAAATTTCAAATAATAATCAATGATTAAAGCGTGTTAAAATGCCTAAAACGACTACTCGTTGTTTAACTGATTTATGTATTCATCTAAATTTGCTTTTACTTTATTATCTAACTCTGGTTCTTTAATATCCGTGTATTTACTTAAGGTATCGTACATAATTTTTGCAACAATATATCGTGCTGTAGCTTTATCGTTTGCAGGAATATTGTACCATGGTGCGTGTGGTTTTGATGTTCTATTTATAGCATCTTCATAACAGTCTTGATATTTATCCCAAAGAGCACGCTCTTTTAAATCGTCTGGAGAAAACTTCCAATGTTTTTCCTTTTTATTTAATCGACGAAGTAATCTGTTTTTTTGCTCGTCTTTTGAAAGATTCAAGTAAAACTTAAATATAATGGTACCATTCTCGGCTATGTGCTTTTCAAAATTATTGATTTGTTCAAATCGTTTGTCCCAAAAAGCTTCATCAATATCGTCAACAGAATTTATAGAAGGAATCTTTTCATTCAAAATATAATTTGGATGAACGCGTGTTACCAGTACATTTTCGTAATGTGTTCTGTTAAAAATAGCAAATTTACCACGCTCTGGTAATGCAATGTAATGGCGCCATAAATAGTCGTGACTTATTTCCAAATCGGTTGGCACTTTAAAACTATGCGAAATAACACCGCGTGCATTAAAATTTTTAAAAACCTCACGTATTAAACTATCTTTTCCAGAAGTGTCCATGCCTTGTATGCAAACTAAAACGGCATATTTATCGTGTGCATACATGGTATTTTGTAGCTTCCCAAGTTTTTTGCTTACAAAATGCAAGGCGTTTACTAGGTCGTCTTTTGAAGCATCTAAAGAATAGCTTGAAGGTTGTTCGCTTAATTTAATTTTTGAGGTAATTTTAAAATCGTTGGTATCAATAGTTTTCAAAATGTATGGTATTTATTATCGTTTTTAAATATATAAAAATGAAAATCAATTTTCCCTTTATTGGCATTATTTGTTTCTATTGTGTTCTTTATTTTAAATCCTAATAATTGCATTACTTCGTTTAAATAAAATTAAAAAAATGAATAAAACACTAATTATACAAGGCAGTGCTCGACCTAAAGGAGACACTAATACCATTATAAGCTATATGGCTTTAAAGGGCAATTTTGATGTTATTGATTTATACTCAAAAAATATTGGCCATTACGATTATGAATACAATAATGCTAATGATGATTTTATTCCTTTAATTACCAACATTATTAAAAATTACGATACTATAATTTTTGCAACGCCAGTTTATTGGTACACCATGAGTGGCCATATGAAAGTATTTTTTGATCGAATCTCTGACTTAATAAGAATACATAAAGACCTTGGCAGAAAACTGCGTGGTAAAAATATGGCTATGATAAGTATTAATAACAGTAACGATTTAGTTCGCGGTTTTAATATGCCATTTGTCGAATCTGCAAACTATTTAGGGATGAATTATTTAGGCGATATACATACTTGGGTTGAGAATAACAATATTCCAAACAAAGTTAAAACCATTATAAATGACTTTATTGAAAATAAGTTAAGCACATAAATTCGACAAACGACACAGTTGTCCCCTTAGTTTTTAATATATTCGTCATACCCTACTTAATTTTAACCCCAAATTTTATGAATAATTATTACTTTCTTTTATTTTTTGTTGCTACTTTAAACATTAACGGACAAATAGCCAATTGTGATGACGCCAACTCGTATCTTGTTAATGCATATTCGCATGTTAAAGATGCGTATGACTCTAATAATATAAGCCATTTAAAGTACTATGCTAACAGATCGTTGGAAGCTTTTAAGCTATCAAAAAAAACATTAAAAGATTGTGGCTGCGAAACCGCATTAAACCTAACTAACAAAAGCATAGATCTACTTGCTAAGGTTGAAGGTGCAGAAACTTTTGAAGATGGTCGTTTTTTTGTTAAACGTGCCAGAGACACTAGCAAAGAAAGTGTTATTGAAATTGATAAATGTTCGTATTCTAATAATTCTAATGTTGTTGAAACTGAAAGTTTTAATACTAATGAAAATACTGAGCTTTCCGATTTACAAGATGAACAATTAAAATTAAAACTGCAGCAAGAAGCACTAAAAATTAAAGAGAATCAAATAAAACAAAAGTTAGAACAACAAGAAGAAAAAGCGTTGATGCTTAAAAAAGAGGCATTAATTCTTTCTTATAAAATGGCAATTACAGAAAACATTAGAACATACAACGATGCTTTAAAAATTTGTGATTGTAAACATGACATCTTAAAAGAAGTAGATTCATCAATCAACATATCAAAAAAGAGTATTAAAGCTATAAAAAGTTATTATATAAACAAGCTAAAAACACAAGCTTCAAATTATTTATCGCAACTTAATTTATGTGAAAAATAGAATATAAAAATAAGAGCCTGCCTAAGGAGTTTTTATAACTATTTGTTAGGTTGAGCGCAGTCGAAACCTATTACTGATTAAATAACTTGAAAAAATTCGACTGCGCTCTATCTAACATCAAACCTGATTTCTAAAT
>NZ_CAXIBN010000162.1:0-7143 GCF_964021735.1 uncultured Wocania sp.
AATGACAAATAAAAAGAAAAAAGTTGATAAAGAGTTTGGTTTATCCTCTTGGGCTATTAATAATAAAACAACCATGTATGTGTTGATTGCGTTGATCTTATTCCTCGGAGCCAAAGCATATTTTAGTATGCCTAGAGAAAGTTTCCCAGAAATAAAAGAAACCAAAATTTATATAAGCTCTATATACCCAGGAAATACTGCAGAAGATATTGAGAAACTTATAACAGACCCCATAGAAGATAAGCTTAAAACTGTAAGTAATGTGGTTGAAATTACCTCAACCTCACAAGAAGATTACTCCATTGTTATTGTAGAGTTTGATGAAAATATATCTGTTGAAGCTGCAAAACAAAAAGTAAAAGATGAAGTAGACTCTGAAACTTCTGGTGAAGATTGGCCAACCTTTAATGGTGCTAAAGTAGAGCCTAATGTGTTCGATTTAAGCATGTCTGAGGAAATTCCTATCCTAAATATTAATATTTCTGGTGATTATCCTGTTGATAAGTTAAAAGAATATGGCGAATATCTTGAAGATGAAATTGAAAGCTTGCAAGAAATTAAACAAGTAGACATTAGAGGTGCTCAGGAAAAAGAAGTTGAAGTCGCTGTCGACATTTATAAAATGATGGCTGCGCAAGTAAGTTTTGATGATGTTATTAACACCATTAATAGAGAAAACATGACTATGTCTGCTGGAAATTTAATATCTAGCGGACAACGACGAACTATAAGAATTATCGGTGAAATTGATAATCCTAATGCACTAGAGCGTTTTGTTGTTAAGTCTGAACATAATAACCCCATTTATTTAAGAGATGTTGCAACTGTAACCTTTAAAGACGAAGATAAAACCACCTATGCTAGAGAATTTGGTGAACCTGTAGTTATGCTAGATGTTAAAAAACGTGCTGGCAAAAATATGGTTGATGCCGCAGAACAAATTCAAGTTATTGTAAATGACGCCGTAGAAAATGTTTTTCCACCAGATTTAAAAATAACGATATCAAACGATCAATCATCAAAAACTATTGGTCAAGTTGATGATTTAGTTAATAATATCATCTTTGGTATTATTCTCGTAGTTACCGTTTTAATGTTCTTTTTAGGATTTAAAAATGCCTTATTCGTTGGGTTTGCGATTCCTATGTCTATGTTTATGTCCCTTATGATTTTGAACATGTTAGGCTATACCATGAACACAATGATTCTTTTTGGGTTAATTATGGGCTTAGGAATGCTGGTAGATAACGGTATTGTTGTAGTAGAAAACGTTTATCGTTTAATGAGTGAAGAAGGGATGAGTAGAATTGAAGCTGCAAAAAAAGGTATTGGCGAAATTGCCTTTCCAATTATTATTTCAACTGCAACAACAGTGGCGGCTTTTGTTCCGTTAGGATTATGGCCTGGAGTTATGGGACAGTTTATGATTTATTTCCCAATAACATTATCAGTTGTTTTAGGATCATCATTATTTGTTGCTATTTTCTTTAACTCTGTAATGGTGTCTCAATTTATGACTACTGAAGATAAAAACATGCCTTTAAAACAAATCATTAAAATATCAGTGATTTTTGGGGTTATAGGCTTATTGATTCTTTTATTTGGTGGAGCGTATCGTGGTTTAGGCACATTAATGATTGTGACTGTTATACTACTTTGGATTTATAGATTGTTCTTAAGAAAATGGTCTAACGGATTTCAAAATAAAATCTTGCCAAAATGGGAAAGTTTATATGAAAAATCACTCCGCAAAGCTTTGAGCGGAAAAATGCCCGCAATTATAACTATAGGAACAGTTATTCTTCTTTTTATTGCTTTTATGGGCTTTGGCGCATCAGTTGGAAGCCAACGCACAAAAGTTGAATTCTTTCCAGACAATACACCAAATCAAATTATAGTTTACATCGAATATCCAGAAGGTACCGATATTAAAAAAACCAATGCCATTACAAAGGATATTGAAAAACGTGTTTATAAAATTATTAATGATCCAGTATATTTTGAAGGTGATTTCAACTTTTTAACAGAAAGTGCTGTATCTCAAGTGGGGGAAGGTGCTGGAAATCCACAAACCGATGGTGGTTCTGCTGCAGAAATGCCACATCGTGGTAAAATAACTGCAACCATGCGCGAGTATAAATACCGTAAAGGCGCAGATAGTAACGAACTTCTTAAAAAAATTCAAGAAGACTTAAAAGGAATTTACCCAGGAGTGAGTATATCTGTTGAAAAGGATCCTGTTGGCCCTCCTGCTGGTTATCCAATAAACTTAGAACTTGAAGGAGAAGACTATTCTCAACTTATTGCTACCGCAGAAAAAATGCGTGATTTAATTAATTCTAAAAATATTCAAGGTATTGATGAGTTAAAAATTGATGTAAATAAATCTAAACCAACAATGCAAGTTCTTGTTGATAGAAAAAAGGCTGGTGAATTAGGTGTTACTTCTGGGCAAGTTGGACAACAATTACGTAACTCTATTTTTGGTGCTAAAGCTGGCATATACAAAAAAGATGGCGAAGATTATGATATTTATGTACGCTTTAATGAAGAAAACAGATACAATACTAGTGCTATTTTTAATCAGAAAATAACATTTAGAGATATGGCATCTGGACAAATAAAAGAAATTCCAGTATCTGCTGTAGCAAAACATAATAACAACTCTGGTTTTAGTGCTATAAAACATAGAGATGTAAAACGTGTAGTAACATTATATTCTGCATTAGCACCTGGTTTTATTGATGCTAGGGCCATTGTATCTCAAATTGAAAACGAAACAAAAGCGTTTATAGAAAACGAAGTAGCCGATGGTGTAAGAATTGATTTTACTGGACAAATTGAAGAACAAGAAAAACAACAAAACTTTTTAAATGGAGCATTCCTAACTGGTTTGGGGCTTATATTTTTCATCTTAATTTTCCAATTTAACTCGGTTTCTAAACCAGGAATTATCATGCTAGCCATATTTTTAAGCTTAATTGGCGTTTTTGGTGGCATTGTTATAACAGGAAGCTCTTTTGTTATTATGATGACCATGATGGGAATTATATCGCTCGCAGGAATTGTAGTAAATAATGGCGTTGTTCTCCTTGATTATACACAATTACTTATTGATAGAAAAAAGATAGAACATAATTTAGAAGATAATCAATATATTGAAAATAATGAACTTTTAGAGGCTATAGTAAAAGGAGGAAAAGCACGTTTGCGACCTGTTTTGTTAACTGCAATTACCACTATTTTAGGATTGATTCCTTTAGCAACTGGCTTAAATATTAATTTCTTTACATTGTTTAGTGAGTTTGATGCCAATATTTACATGGGTGGTGATAACGTAATTTTTTGGGGGCCATTAGCATGGACTGTTATTTACGGCTTACTAATAGCAACGTTCTTAACCTTAATCGTTGTTCCAATTTTATTCTATTTGGCAACTAAATTTAAAATGTGGCTTTATAAAGATAGAGTAGCTCATTACAAAGAAGAACTTGTGCCACAAGAAGTATTAAATACGGATGAGCGATTAGAAGATTAATTTAATTTACGACTAACTCAATTAATTGTAGAGCTCCAGAATTTCTTAATTGAAAATCTGGAGTTTCTTTTTTTTTAGACTACTTCCACTCAAAATCACCAGTTTCAACAGACCAATCGTTTCCAAAAAAACCAGCACATTTAACAGCAGGCATCCCGTTTAACAAAACCTCATCGTCAAAAAGTAAAACATCAGGAAATGTAGTACCGTTTACTAAATAATGGTTCATATAAGCGGCTTTCATGCCTTTGCTTCCTGTTGCAGCAACTACGCCTACACTCGCTTTATTGCTATCTTTTCTTGGTACAATAAAGTACATTCCCCATTGGTTTCCAAATAGTGATTTCCCATTAAAATTAACACCATAATCCTTTACTTGTATTGGACAATCCTTTAAAAGTTTATTCCAAGCCATGTTATTATCTGCATTACCATAAATCACAACATTTCTATCGGTATATTTGTTTAAAGAGAAATCGACATCTTTTACAATTTCTATATGTCCGTTGGCTCTATACCAAAACGTTTCTGCATCAAATCTTGCTCTGTTATAATACCATTCATTTTCTGTGGCAGTACCATTTGTAGCGTAAACAAACACCACATTATTTCTAAAAGCGTCCTTAAAACCACCATTTCTATGAGGCCCTTTTTCTTTTAAGCTGGGTGATGATGTCGTTTGCCATTTTTTATCAACTTTCTTAAAAAATACTTTTTTATCATTTTGAATTTCTAATGAAGTTTCATCAATTTTAATACTTGAATTATCATCTTTTAAAGCTGAAAAATCAACTTCAATTAAAGCCACATTATCAGTTGTTAATTGATAACCATCTTCTTTTGAAAACTTAAACGAACTCGTTTCAAAAGCCTTTTCTTGCTGATGAATCGTTATAAAATGAGATGATGCAGAAACCCCAGGCGAACCTGTAAAAAATTCATACTTTTTTTTATCATTATCATCTTTAATGGTTCGCTGTTTAAAAAAATTAAAAATAGGATCCCAATCTACACTATGGTTTCCATACCAATGCGTACCATTTGGATATTCGTAATACGTAAAATCTGGATGAAATTTCCCTAAGCGTTCGCGCATATCACGAGCAATATCCGTAGGTACTACATTATCAATTTCGCCATGCAACACATAAACTCCATGATGCAAATAGTTCCGAATAAGTTGCAACGTTCTACTAGGAGCTCCTGCTCTGTGAATCATGTCTTCAATTGCAGTTGGAACATGTTCCGTTGTTATTCGCTCCAATATTTTTGGGGTAACTCCAAAACGTTTTAATTGGTCTTCCGGCATGTTTATCATTCTTTTTGTAAATCCGTCTCTATATAAAAGTAAATCTGGATAACCCGCACATGGTGCGATAGCTGCAAATTTATCGGGATAGGTTGCACCCAGATACCACGTACCATGACCTCCCATAGAGTGACCTGTTAAATATATTTTTTTGCTATCGGGTTTGTAAATGCTTTTAGCATCTGCTAAAACTTCCAAAGCATCTATACGTCCCCAATCTTCCCATGCAAACCCAAACGGACGACGATTGGTTGGCGCTATTAAATTACCCCAATCTTTTTTCTTATATGCATTAGCCTGATTTACGGCTTCAACCGAAGCACCATGTACCGATAAAAATAAGGCGCCGTTCTCTAAATTTTTGTTACTTGACGGCGAGACGCTGTAATATTGTATACTGCCATCTACATTACTTTTAAGAGTGCGCTTATGGTGGTTATGCTTAGATTTTATTTCAATTTGAATGGTATTCATGCTTATTAATACGCCATTTTTAGCATTCAAACTTAATTTTAAATCGACTTTTCCAAGTTGTTTTTCATCTGAAACAGAAGCTATTTTAAAAGGTACTTTTTGAACACTTAAAGGCGGGATGTTTGGGATTTGGTACGATAACGAGACACCATTAATTTCAGAGGTAATCGTATGGCTTTCAACCCAATTATCTGAGGTATTAATTATTCTGATAGCGCCCAAATAGGTTTTGTCTTCTTCAACCAAAAGATCGGGCAATGTTACATCGCGGGTGGTAAATTGAACTGGCGTTTGAGGGGCAATCAATCGGGCTCTAATTCTGGGGAAACGACCCACTTTCAACACGAACTTGTTTAATCCTTTTTTCAATTTTAAAGGAATTAAATTCCACCCAAAATCATAATGATCACCTTCATGTGGCAATCCATTAATTAAAACAAGCGAGTGACCTGAAGCTTCAAAAAGCACTGTTTGCTCACTGTTAGAATTGTAACTTAAATACACATAACTCGATCTTAAATTTCTATCATTAAAACTATTTGTAGTATCAGTTGCAATGGCTTTCCATTTTAATTCATTGCCTGTAAAGTCAATATCGAAAACATCATCATTTTCAGGCTCATAATTAGCTTGCATTAAAAACCGACTAAAAACTTGGTCTTTTGGAAATGCCGATGAGTTAAATTTATAGTTCTGAATTTTTAAAGCTAATCCTGTTTTAAAAACGTGTAAAAGTGTTCCTTCTTTAATATCGTTAACTTTTTCTTTTCCGAAATATTCAACAATATTTCCTGTACGTTGCTGTGCTATTAAGGTTGAAGACCCAATCATCAAAAATAGTAAGATGACACTTGTTTTAATTCTGGTTAAATGCATTATAAATCGATTTTTATTTTAGTTAACTACCTTCGAGTAAGCTCAAAAGGCATTTAGTAAGAAAAGAGATTAAAATTTTCAAAGTAACTTCCGAGTATTTAAATCTCGATTATCGAGTAAAATTAGGCATTTAATTTCATCTAAAAATATTTTTCGACCAACAACAATAAGTCTCCAATAAAGAACTTTTAAAACTTTAAAAAAGACAGATAAAATAGGTCATGTACATGGTTATTTCTTTAAATTTGCACTTCAATTTCACTAGCATGTATAGAAGTCATAATTGTGGCGAATTAAACGCCTCTCATATAAACACAGAAGTTACCCTTGCAGGTTGGGTTCAAAAATCTCGCGACAAAGGGTTTATTGTTTGGGTCGATTTACGCGACCGCTACGGCATTACGCAATTGGTTTTTGATGAAGAACGCACCTCAAAAGAATTAATCGAACAAGCTCAAAATTTAGGTCGAGAATTTGTTGTTCAAGTTAAAGGAACAGTTATTGAACGCGCTTCAAAAAACCCCAATATGCCAACGGGCGATATTGAGATTTTAGTTTCAGAATTAAATGTTTTAAATGAAGCAAAATTACCGCCGTTTACTATTGAAGACAAAACCGATGGCGGCGAAGATATTAGAATGAAATATCGCTATTTAGATATTCGTCGTAACCCTGTAAAAAACAGTTTAATTTTTAGAGCTAAAGTCACTCAAGAAGTTCGAAATTACTTATCTAATGAAGGTTTTATTGAAGTTGAAACGCCTTATTTAATAAAGTCAACTCCAGAAGGTGCACGTGATTTTGTAGTACCAAGTCGAATGAATGAAGGACAATTTTATGCATTGCCACAATCGCCTCAAACCTTTAAGCAATTGCTTATGGTTGGTGGCATGGATAAATATTTTCAGATTGTAAAATGTTTTAGAGATGAAGATTTACGTGCAGA
>NZ_CAXIBN010000163.1:0-7034 GCF_964021735.1 uncultured Wocania sp.
TGTACTGGTTCAATGTCGAATATTTCTTTAATCATTTTTTAAATGTTTTACAACGTGTGAATATACGTATAAATACGGTTATATCACATATATTACTAATGCTAATCTAAGGGATTTTTTATTTTTTTAAAAGTATTTGTAGCTACGTGTGTGTAAATTTCTGTTGTCTTGCTTGAATTGTGACCTAAAAGCACTTGAATTTGACGTAAATCTACCCCCGATTCTAATAAATGCGTAGCAAAACTATGTCGGAGTACATGAGGGGAAACACTTTTTCTAATTCCAGCTTTCCCTGTTGCCATTTTCACAATCCTTAAAACACTCTCTGCACTATATTTGCCTCCTTTCTGACCTTCAAATAAATACTCTTTTGGTTTATATTCCTTAAAGTAAATTCTTAAATCATCTAATGCATTTTTAGACAATAAAGTGAGCCTGTCTTTATTTCCTTTAGCATTCTCTACGCGTACCAGCATACGTTTGCTATCTATATCAGTAATTTTTAAGTTTAAAAGCTCACTGTTTCGTAAACCAGAACCATATAACAGTTCTACAACACATTTATGTTTTATATTATTTGTGTTATTAATTATAGCTATTACTTCCTCTTTAGAAATGACCTTTGGAAGTTTATATTCTCTTCGAGGTCGTTCAATATCATAAAACCTATTGGGCATCCCTAGTACTACCTCATAATAAAATTTAATAGCATTTATAGCTTGATTGATATAAGAATTGGATAATCTTTTTTGGATAAGATGTTGAAGAAAAGCCCTTATGTCACTTTCATCTAAAGTATCCAACGCTCTATCTCTATAAAAGTTAATGAACATTTCAAAAAAAGGCACATAAATACGAACCGTGTTGTTGGAATACCTTTTAAGCTCAAGTTTCAGCAAATATTCCTCAGGGCAATGTTTGTAATAAGGATTGGTTTTTCTTTTCCGAAACCAAGTGACATCTAACGCTTCATTATTAGTATTTATTGGTTTATTGATTAAAAACCGATTATAATTTATCCAAACCACACCTTTAAAAATATTAAATATGTTATTTAAATTTTGTTTTGTATTAGGTAAATAAACCATTTTGTATGTATTACTCCATTTTGGATTGGGTAAACTTTTTATTAAGGCATGAATCACTTTATCAGGATCAAACTTTATACCAATCATCTTCGAATCATCGATCATGAGATGATATAGGGTTATAGATTTAATATGCTGCTTATAAGAAGAATTCATAGAATTATATTATAAAACTTTAAAGCAATTTAGCAGATATAAATGAATTAATCGTATCTTAATCGAATAATGTTCGAATAATATTCACTTAACTTTAATGATATGAGATTACAACAAGAATGCCTGTATTGCAAAAAAGAACTTGTGGGCAGAACTGATAAAAAATATTGTAATCTTCACTGTAAAAGTGCTTATCAATACCAACAAGCCAAAGAGCAACCAGAGCGTTTTTATAATAAAGTAGACAATCAACTAAAACTAAACCGTAAAATATTAAAGATATATAATAAGGGGGGTAAGGTAACGGTTAGAGCCACATTGTTAAAAGAAAAAGGATTTGATGCCAATTTTTTTACTCATTATTGGAAAAATCAAAAAAATCAAGTTTACCTATTTGTATATGAATTTGGATTTCTGAAAATAAATGAAAACAACAAAGAAAAATATCTGTTAATTCTTTGGCAGGATTATATGAAATTTGATAAACCTAATACAATAAAATAAGAAAACTTAGATTAAACTTCAATTACGAGCATATATTTAGACCGATTTTTATTTAAGTCTAAAAAACCACGGTCTTTGACGGTAGTCATATTTTAAAGGCTTCGTCATTTTTTAGGTTTACCATCTAAAACTTTTTTAAGATGAGTAAATATAGAAAATTAATACATGTGTACTACAAATATGACTATCACATTGTTTTCACTCCCAAGTGTTGTTTCCGTGTTTTAGAAGGTATGGTAAAGACTTTGGTCGAACATGACCTTTAGGTGATCAGCACTTGGAAAGATGTCATTATTCAAGAAATGAACGTTCAAAAAGATCACATTCATTTGGTTTGTTCAATCCCTCCGAAGGTTTCCGTATCAGAATTCATGGGTATCCTAAAGGGTAAGATGGCAATCAAACTGTTCAAGACGTATCTCAGTTTAAGACAGAAACCGTATTGGGGGAATCACTTTTGGTCGAGAGGTTGCTTTGTAAGTACCGTAGGTTTAGATGAGGATATGATAAAACGATATGTAAAATATCAAGAACATCATGAATGAGAAATTTTAGTATCAACGCATATAACAGGTTTAGATACTCAGCTTCCTATATTGCCTAGATTTGGAACCAACTTTATTATAAAAAATGAATTTAGCCAAGTAAAATGGTTTGGGAGAGGCCCACATGAGAACTATCAAGATAGAAATACCTCTGCATTGGTTGTAGTATATATGAAGCCTCGGTAGAAAATTTGTATTTTCCTTATATCCGCCCTCAAGAAAATGGGTATAAAACAGATACACGTTGGGTGTCATTTACCAATAATGCAGGAACAGGCATTAAAGTTATTGGTACAGATTTAATATTATTTAGTGCGCACCACCAGTATATTTTATAGGTTGTGTGCCTCCATTTGCCCAAACAAACCGCTTACAAACTTGATAGAATGTAATAGACTCTACACCACTTCTTAAAGCTGGGAATATATTTTCCATACCATTTACAAGATTAGCGATACCGTCACTGGTTTTATAACGGGTAGATTCGGTATACCAAACCGGGTTTGCCGATTTATTCACTAAAGATGCCCACACATCATCACGTTCTTCTTCAGGAATAGGGTTAGAGTCTTCTACATCATCATAAAAATGAGATCCTGAGATATCTATTTGGTCTTCCACATCGTCTACATCGCTTACTGAGGTACGTAAAGCCCAGCGTTCAAGACCAACACGTTGGGTTGTTCCTAATTTGGTCATTTGATTAAATACTTTAAAGTGATCGGAATCATCTGCAGCATCTTCATTCCAAGGTCCTAAATAATCAATCGTAATTCCTGCAGCCGTCATTCTATCCATAAAACTGTCAAGGTAAGCGGCATAAGTAGTAAGGTTTAAGTTATAAACATTGTATGGACAACATCCTTGCCATGAGGATGGAAATTTATGGGCGCCGTGGTGATTAACACCGTATCCATCACCATTGGCAATACTGGCAAATATCTTAACATTGGGATTCACACTTTTCACCGAATTTATTACCGTAATAACATTATCGTAAATGGGGTCTGTTATAGGCTGTAATGCAAAAATGGGCACCCGCAATATTTTTAAATTCATATCGCCATAAAGCTTTTGGGAAATAGCACTTGTATTACCTTCGGCCCATGATTTTATAGTTAGTTTTGCATCTCCCCCAAAAGTAACAGTTTGCTTATTTTGCTCTGGGAATACCGTAATATGGTTTAAGTTTAGTTCGCCATTGTAAACATCGGTAACTTCTGTTGAAGATAATGCCTTGTTAAATATGGCTACCTCATCTAAATAAGCCTTAGTGTTTTTAGAATTACCGCTACCATCAACAAAAGGGGTTACGGCTCCTGTAGAGGCGTTAACATCTAAATAAAGGCTTAAGTTGGTTAGGTTGTGTATGGTTTGCCCTGTACTGGTTGCAACCTGTATCCCATCAATATACAATACAATAATACCTGTATTATAAGTTAGAGTAATGTGAGATGGTATTGGTCTTGGACAATACGTCTACTGCAGATAACCCCAACCCGTTAATTTCGCCTGCGGTTTTTTTAATTTGTATATGCTCACTAACATAGTTGGTTCCGTCATTCCCAACAAAGCTTAATAATCCAAGCCACCAAGCATTGGTGCCTGCCCATTTATATTTAGCCGTTAGGTTGAACTCATTTTTATTCAAAATATTTAAATAGCCCTCAAAATCTTTAAATAAGACATTTTCACCAGCATCATTTACAATAGCATTATTAGTCTGTGAGTAGGTTCCAGCAGGATTTGCGAGACTTACTGTACCAGTGGCGTTCACATTAGTAATTCCTGAAACACCATAAGGAATTATGGTATTGTTCTCAAATGTTAAATAGGCTTGAGGCGTAATGAATTGGGAAAAAGAGTAATAGCTATAAATAAGTAATATAAAGAAGATAAATTTTGTTTTCATAATTACTGTGCTGATTTATTAGTTGTTGTAAAATTATCAAGCACAACTCGTTTTTATGTATCACGAATAGTACAATTATTGGGTAATTTTGTTGCGAATACCGAAAATTATTATGTGTATTATCATGAAATTATCAATTTTATTACAAAGAAAGTTTACTTCTTGTAATGTTAAGAGAATTCTTGTTTTGGAAATGCTAAAAAAAGTAAATAATGATTGGGGTAACGAATATTTGAAGTACTATAGAAATTGGTATCCTAAAAAAAACTTTTTTAGACGACCTTATTTTACAAGATGTTAGTAAGGCTATTGGTGTAGGTTAAAACGATTTGTTTAAACTTATTTTAGCTCTAAAGCTTGAATGCTATTAAAGTTTTCTCCTCTAATAGCTCCAAAGGATGCTATCATTTCTTTTAACTTTTCAGTATTGGTTTCTGCTAAATTGTTTTGTTGGCCAATATCCTCTTTAAGATTGTATAATTGAAATTTGTTTAAGTTTCCTAATTCAATATTAACAGATTTGTTAATTTCAGGTCCTTCGTATGGAGGGATTAGTAACCAGTCTTCTTTTCTAAATGCAGTACGGGTTGTGGCTTCAAGTATAAGCTCATCTCTTCCTTTGTTACTTTTGCCTAAAAATTCATCTAACAGGTTTTTGCTATCGGATCCATTTAAATCACTATCAACTAGAGCAGATAGAGAAGCAAATAAATCGATTTGTGAAACAATGGCATCCGATTTTTTAGGTGCAATAGTGCCTTCCCAATAGGTTATAAAGGGCACTCTTGTGCCTGCTTCGAATAAGCTGTACTTGCCACCACGTAAAGCTCCAGAGGGCTTGTGATTTCCCAACTTCTCTACTGCATCGTCATAATAGCCATCATTTAAAACTGGGCCATTGTCACTAGAAAAAACTATAAGCGTGTTTTCTAATATTCCTTCTTCCTCCAATGTTTTTAATAATTCACCAATACACCAATCGGCTTCAATAATAACATCGCCACGAGGTCCCATGCCCGATGTGCCAACAAATCTTGGGTGTGGTGTTCGGGGAACGTGTGGCTGTTGTAATGCATAATAAAGGAAAAACGGATTGTTCTTTTGTTCTTTTATGTAGTTTTTGGCTTCCTGAAGGAAATTGTCGGCCATGTCTTCATCAACCCATTTTGCAGATGCTCCACCTTTCATAAAACCAATGCGGGGAATACCATTAACAATAGAGTTGTTGTGCCCATGATGCCATTTCATCTTGAGCATTTCAGGGTTGTCTTTCCCTGTAGGTTCACCTTCAAAATTTTCCTTATAACTAACTTCAATAGGATCACTAGGATCTAGGTTGTGTACATAACCATTTTTTATATAAACTGTTGGTACTCTGTCTTGAGTAGCTGCCATAATATAGCTATAATCAAATCCCACTTCATTAGGTCCAGGAGCAATATGTGCATTCCAGTTTACATTGCCACTACCTAATCCTAAATGCCATTTCCCCACAATTCCTGTGTGGTAACCTTTAGATTTAAGCATTTTAGGAACAGTAGCTTTAGTGGTATCTATAAGAAGAGGAGCTGTACCAGGTAATATTTTTGCATCTTTGTTTCGCCAGGGGTATTCTCCAGTTAATAGTGCATATCTACTTGGAGAGCAGGTGGCAGAAGAGGCATAGCCGTTGGTAAATAAAACACCGCCGTTAGCTAATTTGTCAATATTTGGAGTTTCTATTTCGGTAGCTCCATAAGCTTTTACATCGCCATATCCCAAATCATCGGCATATATAAAAATTATGTTAGGAAGCTTATGAGGGGTGTCTTCTGTAATCTGTTCAGGCTGTTCTTTGTTTTTACAAGAAGTGCTAATTAAGAGTAAAGCAATTATTGAATATGCTAATTTTTTCATTTTTTATGATTTTAGTGAACTAAATTTTTGAGAAATTGAATTTAAACTTTCGTACTATTCATGATAATTGTAACCTTTTTCAGGCTCATCTGTAGCATCCCATAAATCCAGATAAGCTAAATACCCTATATTAATTAAAGCAGATTTTATATAAAACTGGTTTAGTTTTTTACTTTCCCGAAGTTTTATCAATTCCTCCTCTATAGGTTTTGCCAATGCACCTAAATTTTGTAAGGTAGCATAAGCAATAAAATAATCGTTCTTAACTTGATCTAATATATAGTTCAATGCATTATTATTGGCTTCAGATTTCACTAATATTTCAGCACTTAATAATCGTATTTCTGTATTTTCATTGTCGTTATTGAAGTTTTTGTTGACTACATCTGGTACATCATTAACAAGTTGTCTTTCTAAAAGTTGCAAAACACCTACCGAGCCCCAATACCGTATGGTAGGCTCATCAGAATTTAAAAATTCTTTTATGGTTTCAATATCCGAAGCTTTAGCTGTACTGGCAAAAGCAGCAGCATCTATAATGGCCTCTACGGGTTGATTGGTTTGTTTTACATAACTATAAAAAGGTAAGGTGTCCTTTTGTTTTCTCATAGACCATGGGTAGAGTCCCAAATCCTTCTTTTGTTTCATGAAACCAATTAAATCTTGTTTCATTTGTGAAACCTGTGTTTGGTATTTTGGATCATTAGCAAGGTTATTTACTTCAAAGCTATCGGCTTGGGTGTCATAAAATTCTATAGCGGTAGTTGGTTTCCAAAAAACACTTTGTAAACTGTCTGTTTTACCTTCTATGTGAGCTTTGTCCCAACCTTGATAAGAGGGCATTTGCCATTGGTAAGATTGTCTAGTACCATTAGGATAAGCCGAATTAAAATTCCAGATTAATTTATATCGACCATCTGTAAAGGCACGGGA
>NZ_CAXIBN010000164.1:0-6976 GCF_964021735.1 uncultured Wocania sp.
TAATTGGTGGTTTTTCAGGAAATGGGGTGTCAACAACTTGAAAACCATTTGGAACGCCTAATAATTCAGCATATTCATTAAGATGCTCAATAACACCATCTCTATTACTGTATTCAGGGTCAATATAAATTTTCATATGACCTAATACAAATTCACTATTTACACCAAGTGCATTAGCGCGACCACCATAAGTATTATAAACCATCAAAGTATCAGCAGTAATAGGCGTGCTGTCTTCATAAACTAAATGCTTTAATGCTGTAATATTTAGAATTGTATCTGTCTGCTCATAACTTTCTATATCAGGTAGCTTATATTCAAAGTTTACTTTTTTATAAAATCCATCTTTTGAAACTTTGAAATAAACTCCTTTTTTTTCTCTGCTAACATTTGGAAAATAGACTTGTCCATTAGAATCGCTAATACCACTTTCAATTATTTTATCATCTGCATTGGGTAATGAATTAGATCCCCAATACTCATAACCATTTGCCAAGGTATATTTGACAACTTCTTTTTCATACATATCCACAGTCGCCCCAGATAATAAATCTAAAGTCTCAAAATCTCTTACAACCATCGTTATATTTTGGTAATCTGGAGGAGGGGGAAGTAAATCAAGGTCTATAACTTTATTTCCATTAATTTCACCTTCATTATCTTGATAAATATTTTTATAAACTACTGTTTCTTTGAACGATTCTGGGATTCTATTATCTTTTATTCGGATTTCATAAATAGATGGGTTATTTGATTCCGGAATATAAACATCCCCAAAAATTGCTTGAGTTTTATCAGCTGTATTAAACAAGTAAGTACTATCAGGGAAATGTGTATTAGTTACTTTAATTGTTGTGTTGGCTATTGGAACGGACGTATTTAAAGAAGATTTATACAGCCTTATACTAATTGCAAAATCCCCTGTTTCTTGACTGTTGCCATAATTAACTGGTTCTACTGTAATATTTCCTAAATCTAATATATTTTCCCCAGGATAGGCACTTGTAATGTTTATATCAATTGGAATATTTTCGTATGTTCCATGTTCAATATGTAAAATTCCATGAAATGGAACAATCGAATTATTTTCGCCATAACTAACATTTAATCCATTATATTGAATATTACCATTTAAAACTTCAGTTCTTCCAATTGTAGTATATGGTTTCCATAATCGTGCAGTACCATCATACGCATTTAATAATTTACCTTTTATGTTGAAATAAGGTTTTTCTAATGTATATACACCTGTAAAAATATTATTTTCATTGCCTTCAACTATTTCTATTTCCCTACTATTTCCAACTATACCATAACCGTCTTGCCAACTAATTTGATAGTTTTTTAATCCGTTAGTAATTGTGTTCTTTTGCGTTTTTAGATTTTTAAAAGATTTACCTTTTGATGTTAGCTGTTGATTTATATCTATGTTTTTTCCACTTTTTTTTACAAACTTTAAGTGTTCAAAATTTTGACCTTCTATAACCCTGATGAAATATATTCCATCCGAAGTATGTATCATTGAATGATAATAATGGTGTTGCCCTTTGTTGTTTGATATGTTTTTTGCCCTACCTAATAATCTTCCATTTATATCAAAAATTAAAATTCGTAGATCTTCATTTGAATTAACATATAAATTAAAGGATCCATTTGGGTTAGGCATTAAAGTCCTATTTTTTAAACTTATTTGTTCATTACTTAAAGCACCTTGAATAATCCAATTTTCAAAACTAATTGGTTGATTAGTATATCCATTAATTTGATAAGTATGTAAACCATTATCAAATAAACTTGTTGCAGTTATTGCAATCGGTAAATCTTGGTCAGCATCAAAAGTAATAGCACCACTACCATATGTTTGTGCTAATGAATAATTGCAAAGTATTGTAATAAAAAGTGCGATTTTTTTCATAAAACCTGTTTAATCTTTTTAAAAGTAAAACAGAAACATTTTACCAATATGTTTGATATTGAGAGAATTAGTACTCAACATTGAGAGTTAAGACCAACAGTTAAAAAAAGAGGATAAAAAGAAAGACAAAGTGTTTACTTTTTACGCTAAGTGGTATTAGGTGCTTTTTACAACAGAAGATTTTGTAGAAACTAGTGGATTTCTGCCTTAGTTTATCCAATTCAAAATCAAAAAAAAAACACAAAACAACAATGAGATTGCCACGTCCTTCGTCCTCGCAATGGCAAAACAAACAGATTGCCACACTTCGACTGCGCTCAGTGCAGGCTAGTCCGCTCCTCGTAATGACAATTAGATTCCCTCCTTCGAGGGAATAACAAAAAAAGTTAAATCAAATTATTACGCGTAGCATAGCTAATTAACTCCGCAGAGTTTTTACAACCCGTTTTTTCAAGAATATGACGGCGATACGTATCCACCGTATGCCGACTAATAAACAAGGTTTCTCCAATAGCTTTGCTGTTTAAACCTTTACCTATTAAACGTATAATTTCAAACTCGCGTTTACTAAGGTTTGATAGTTGTTTAGTTTTAAACCGCTCTAGTGTGGCTTTAAGCTCATCGATATTTACAGGTTTTAATAAATAATCGAATGCATAATTTTTTATAGCCTTGATAGCGTAATGATTATGAGCTGTAATATATATTATTTTAGTATCTAGATTGTTTTTATTAATGTCTTCTGCCAATTCTAAACCCGATTTCCCTGGCATTTCAATATCCATAAACACCAAATGAGGCTCGTGTTTTAAAATAGCATCAAAAGCTGCTTCAGAACTATCAATTAATTCTAATAATTCAACATTTTCAAAATTACCTAAAACAATTTTCATGCGGTTTAATGCTCTTTGCTCATCATCAACAACTATTACTTTTATTTTATTATCAACCATACTATATTAGTTTAATAAACTTACTTATTTAAAATTTCAACTTCTACACGAACTCCAGCGTTATTACCTTTTGCGTCTTTGAGTTCTATAACATGCTGCTTTATTTTTTTGTTTTTTAATTTTGAGTATAAATCAAAAATTCTATTCATAATTAAAAGCCCATTGCCCGTTGAATTCTTTTTATTAGTTTTTGATTGACGCATACCCATACCATTATCTTCCACACTCATAAAAAGTATACCTGCTTGTTTTTTTACATTAATTTTTAACATCCCATTTTTAGTTAGCGCTAAGCCATGTTTAATTGCATTTTCGGTATAAGTAAACAACACATGCTTAGGCACAATTGCTTTTAAATCAACATTTTCTCCAATAGCAATAGCATAATTAAAACTATTTATAAATCTTATTTGCTGAAGCTTTATAAAGTTTTCTGTATATTCTAATTCAGCTTTTAACGTTGTTGATATTTTATCAGACTGCTGCAAGGTGTCTCTCATAAAATTAGAGAAACGCCCAATAAACTTGTCAGCTTCAAGCTTATTATCCATTAATATCATTTCGCTAATAGTATTAATGGCATTAAATACAAAATGTGGATCTACTTGGTTTTTTATAGATTTTATTTGTAATTCTGAAATCTCTGTGGCAATAGCTTGTTGCTTATCCATTCTTATTTTTTGCCCCTTAGCAACTAACCATACTAAAAGTAATATTAAAGCATAAATCATTAAATATAATATGTATTGAAATGCATATAATGGATTTTTATTATAACTAAACAATTCGCATATTGCTCCTTTTTGAAAATACAATTGGTTTTCGGTTTTACTAATTTGCTGGATACCATAACTAGAGACTTCGCCTTCAACATCAGCCAATGTAAATTCTACTTGATACTCAAACTTATCTCTGTAAATAGAAATTTTATCATAATTATTACGAAAGATAACCCATTCTTTTTTTCCATCATTATCGATATCATAATATTCAATAAACTTAAAAGGTTCTATTTTAAACTTATTTATTTCTTCAAGATTAGTGTTAAAAAAAACCACTTCTCCTCTAACTCTGTCCGTAACAGCAAACTGGTTAGAATTAACTTTTACTAAATATTTTTTACTTCCTTTCTGTAATATTTTTTCTTTCTCAATAACGCCATCGGTTGATAGAAGAAGTAATCTTGATGGTAATTTATCATATTGCCTTGACACAAAAAAAGATAGAATTCTAGTTTTGTTATTTACATTAATAGTGTTGTTAGAAATAGAACCTAGTGCCTTAAATTCAATAGGTTCAAACATAAAACTTAAATCGTCATTTAAAACCATTAACCAGGTACTACTATCGGGACGATGAGTATAAAAATTATTAATCTGGTTATTTGAGGCATTATTACTTATAATAATCTCTTCTTTTCCATCATCGTCCAAATCAATAACTTTAGAAACACTAAAAGAGTTTGCTAAATGTGGTGACTTAATTATATTGTTTTTATTAAAATCGTATTTATAAGCATTTCTTGGGTTAGCCGCAAATCCTGTCATAATATTAAATACAAGTTCGCTATTGTTTATGTTTTTGTTAAATGAACGTCCTGAAGTTTGTATTCTAAATTTATTTTCCCCATCAAACATACTTATTGTATCTACAAAAATACGTTGCCGATTTATTCCGTTTGGTTTAAAAGGCTCACGAATATTTAAAAAAGCTGAATCTGCTGACTGCGTAATATTAAATATTTCTTTAAACCCATTATTATCAACATCACTAAACCATAATCCTTTTAATGTTGTTGGGTATTTAGTGTCCAGATTAAATTGATCTACAAAATCACCATTCGATTTATATATTAAATAACTAGCATCACCTAGAGTGTTTACTTGAGCTTCAATACGCTCACTTAAACTATCACCATCTAAATCTTGATAATATATTTTATGAAGTGCGTCACCTAAATCATTTCTTTGCACTAAATCAACTTTGTATTTAGAAAAATAATCCGGTAAGCAAATTATAATGATACCAGAAATTAATGCTGCAATTACAAACTGATTCAACAAAAAGGATACTATCCGTTGCTTCATTATAGGGAATGATGGTTGGTGTTAATTTTGAGTAAGTAATTTAATCATTTTAATAATATAACATTAAAAAACTTACATTTTGACGCTTAAAATGCGTGAATTATATCAATAATGAGTAATTATTATACTCAATTTAAAAATGACTGAATAAAATTTGTTTTCTTATTTCTAAACGAAATATCCTAAATTCGCTTTTATGAGTGTTAATCTTCAAACTCCAATAGATTATTTAAAAGGCGTTGGCCCTAATCGTGCCGATTTGCTACGCAAGGAGTTAGGTATTTATACGTATCAGGATTTAATCAACTTATTCCCAAATAGATATATTGACAGAACGCAGTATTACAAAATCAATCAATTACAACGTAATAATGCCGATGTACAAGTTGTTGGTAAAATAATAGGTTTTAAAGAAGTTGCACAAAAACGCGGGAAGCGATTGGTGGCAACCTTTCAAGATGAGACAGGTACGATGGAGTTCGTTTGGTTTCGTGGTCAAAAATGGATTCGAGAAAATTTAAAACTTAACAAACCTTACGTGGCGTTTGGTAAAACCAACTGGTTTAGTGGTAAATTTAATATGGCTCACCCCGATTTGGAGTTGTTGGAAGATCATAAAAAAAACCTAAGCTCTGGGATGCAAGCTATTTACCCGTCCACAGAAAAATTATCTAATAAAGGTATTAGTAACCGTGTGATAAGTAAAATTATGCAGCAATTGTTTCTAGAAACCAAAGGAAGGTTTGTAGAAACTTTATCAGATAATTTGCTTTCAGAATTAAAATTAATCTCAAAAAAAGAAGCCCTGTTTAATGTGCATTTTCCTAAAAATCAATCATTACTTTCTAAGGCACAATTTCGATTAAAATTTGAAGAATTATTTTATATTCAATTGCAACTCATTTTAAAAAACCTCATTTATAAGTCTAAAATTAAAGGGTTTCCTTTTGAAAAAGTTGGCGATTATTTTAACAGCTTTTTTAAAAACCATTTACCATTCGAATTAACCAATGCACAGAAACGTGTTTTAAAAGAAATTCGTGCAGACTTAGGCAGTAATGCACAAATGAATCGACTTCTTCAGGGTGATGTGGGTTCTGGTAAAACCATAGTGGCGTTTATGTCAATGCTCATCGCACTTGACAACGGTTTTCAAGCCTGTTTAATGGCGCCGACTGAAATTTTGTCAGTACAGCACTATAACGGGTTATATAATTTATGTAACTCATTAAATATCAGTATAAAACTATTAACAGGTTCAACTAAAACTTCAGAAAGAAAAAAAATTCACGAATCTTTAGAAAATGGCGATTTACAAATACTTATTGGCACACATGCGCTACTAGAAGACAAAGTGAAATTTAAAAATTTAGGGCTTGCTATTATTGATGAACAACATCGATTTGGAGTAGCACAGAGAAGTAAATTGTGGAAGAAAGGTCCTCCTCAATCCTCCCATGGGGAGGAGGCCCAAGCAGTACGAAAAAAATATATGACGGCGCGTCCCTCTACCTATAAATTGCTAAAAGAATTACAAATCGAAAACAAAAAGCACACTACTGAAACTGAACGTATTTTATGGGAATACTTAAGAAGTAAAAAACTAGGTTTTAAATTTAGAAGGCAGCACATTATTGATGAATTTATAGTTGACTTTATTTGCTTAGAAAAGAATTTGATTATTGAAGTTGACGGTGGCTACTATAACACCATTAAGCAAAAAGAAGCCGATGATTTACGAACACAAATTCTCAATGAAATCGGTTTTAAAGTCATTCGCTTTACAAACGATCAAGTATTGGGTGATATAGACAATGTTTTGCGCTATATTACGAATTGCTTAGAAAGCCTCCCCTTTGGAGAGGTTGGTGGGGCTTCTCCTATCCCTCCACATATTTTAGTCATGACCGCCACCCCTATCCCGCGTACCTTAGCCATGTCTGTTTATGGTGATTTAGACATCTCTATTATTGATGAATTACCACCAGGACGCAAGCCTGTAAAAACGGTTCATAGATACG
>NZ_CAXIBN010000165.1:0-6956 GCF_964021735.1 uncultured Wocania sp.
TCAACTACGTTACCATTTCTATTAACAACAATTCTAACGATAACCATTCCTGATTCATTACAATCTTGTTTAAGTGTTTTGTATGTTGCTCTTCCACGACCATTTAAACCGTAACCAACACCACCAGTTCCTGAGCCTTTGCCACCAAAATAACTTGGAGCATATGGGTCGCCATCTAATTGCCCTTTATCACCAGCCTTATTATCGTTGCCTTCGCTACCAGTTTCGCTACCTTCAGATTTGCTAACACCACCGATTAAAGCATCTAATTTTTTCTTTTTTTCTTCTTGTTCACGCTTTTCTTTAGCAATTCTATCGGCTTCAGCTTTCGCTTTAGCATCAGCAATTGCTTTTGCCTTTGCCTCGGCTTCTTTTTGTTTTTTTATGGCTATTTCTTCTGAATTATCTGCAGTTAAAACTTCCTCTTTAGTTTCTGATGATTTTGTTGGTTCTGCTTTAGCAACATCGGGTTGCGGTGGCTCTTCTATTTTTTGAGGTGTTGATTTTACAGGCTTTTTAGGCTGAACATTGCCTTTACCAAAATCTGTTGTTCCAAAATTTACTGCAACACCATATTCTTCTGGAGGATCCATGTAGGTTGTACCTACCACAAACAATAGCACCAAAAGAATGATAGTAATCAACGCTGTGATTCTAGCAGAATTCTTTTCGTGTATGGTTTCAAAATATTTCATTTTTATAATATTGCTTTATAATAGTAAGACAGAGACAAAATCCTGTTTTTAATTAGAAAAATTACTACATTTCGACTGCGCTCAATGCAGGCTGATATATTCTATTGTGACTTTCTGCTTAATTAGGTTTTACCGCTAAAATAACTTTAAACTTATTTCGGTTAGCGATATCCATCACTTTTACAACATTTTCAACGGGTACTGATTTTTCAGCTCTTAAAACTATAGTTGGTTTTTCTTGTGATGATAATGCTGCTAATAACTCATTTTCTAAAACGCTAATCCCAACTCGCTTTTGATCTATATAATAAGTTAAATCCTTTTTAATACTAACCGCAACCGATCTTTTATTCTCGGTTTTACCACTAGCTTTTGGTAAAATAATGTCAATAGCATTAGTTGTAACCAAGGTGGAGGCTATCATAAAAAATATAAGTAACAAAAATACAATATCTGTCATTGACGACATATTGAATTCTGGTGTAACCTTATTTCTTCCTCTAAAGTTCATATTACGTAGGTTCGTTTAAATGATCTAAAAACTCTAACGAATTAGCTTCCATTTGGTATACTACTTTATCCGTTTTAACTACTAAATGGTTGTAAGCAATATACCCAATAATACCAACAATTAAACCTGCAACCGTGGTTGTCATAGCGGTATATAAACCACTTGCTAAAACATCCATTTCAATGGTTCCTCCTGCATTAGCCAATTCAAATATTGCTAATATCATTCCAACTACCGTACCAAGAAACCCAATCATTGGTGCTGCACCAGAAATGGTAGCCAAAACACTTACGTTTTTTTCTAAGCCGTAAATCTCTAAACGTCCAGCATTTTCAATAGCTGTGTTAATATCTGCTAGTGGCTTACCTATTCTAGAAATTCCTTTTCCTATAAGCCTTGAAACAGGCGAATTCACTTGTGCGCAAAGCATTTGAGCCGATTCGATTTTACCATTACTTACATGATCTTTAATTTGATTCATAAAATTAGCATCTATTTTTGATGCGGCTTTTATAGCAAATAATCTTTCAAAATAAATGTATGATGCAACTATAAGTAGTAAAAACAAAATAGCAATTATAACCTGTCCGGCAGCGCCTCCGCTACTAATTAATTCAATAATTGAAAGTGTCTTTTCAACTGATTCTTCGTCTGTGATCAGTTCTGTCCCCTCTTGTATGTTTAGTAATAAAATATTTAGCATATAATTAAATTTATTGCAACTGTATAACGTATCTTTTTTTGTTAAAGTATATTAAAACAAGGTTCTAGTAAACATAAATGCTACCGAACCTACTAAAAATCCAACTGCAGCTAACCAAGCAATCTTTTTTAAATACCAGAAAAAGTCAATTTTTTCCATCCCCATAGCTACAACGCCTGCTGCCGAACCAATAATTAACATACTACCTCCCGTTCCCGCAGAAAACGCTATGAAGTGCCACAATTCATGATCTATAGGTTCTGAGAACATGCCTAAACTAGCTGCAACCAATGGCACATTGTCTATTACCGCAGATCCAAAACCTAATAATATTACTACTAAATCTGATACACCTCCTGGATGTAATTCTGTACCCAATTGTGGCATATTATCTTGTAACGACGTTGCAAAATTAAATAATATCCCTAAGGATTCTAAAGCTGCAACTGCCATTAAAATTCCTAAAAAGAATAAAATACTTGGCAATTCAATTTTCGATAAGGAATGATGTACAGGACTATGTAAAGCATGAGCATCACTTTCTTCCGAATCATGATCGGTCATACTAAACTTAGAGTTACTATAAATTTCAGCAAAAATGGCAACAACTCCTAAAGACAGCATCATACCTACATAAGGTGGTAAATGCGTTATCATTTTAAAAATTGGCACAAAGACAATCGCACCTAAACCAAGATACAGCATCGTGCTACTAAACTTAGATTTTCGCTTAATTTCAGTTTCCTCTTCAATTTCTAAATCCCCTTTAAATGCTGGTAAAAATGATGCTATAAATGTTGGTACTGCCATACATAAAAAAGACGGCAATAATAAATAGCCTATTAAATGGCTCGTGGTTACTTTTTTACCAATCCATAACATAGTTGTTGTTACATCGCCTATTGGAGACCATGCGCCTCCAGCATTAGCAGCAATAATAATTAAACCTGCAAACCAAATACGAACACTCCTGTCTTTTACAATTTTTTGAAGTATTGAAATAAGTACAATAGTTGCTGTAAGATTATCTATAATAGCTGATAAAATGAATGCTAAAATGGCGAAAATCCAAAGTATTTTGCTTTTCTTTTTAGTTTTAATAAAGTCTTTAATAGTTGAAAAACCATCAAAATAATCAATAATCTCAACAATGGTCATTGCGCCTAAAAGGAACACCAATATTTCTGAAGTTTTACCTAAATGATGCAAGAGCGTTTCTTCCATCAAGTGCATCTTCTCTTCGGAAGCTAACGACCCAAAACCTTCCATTAGTGAATGTTTAGATGAATCGAACCATTGAGGGAAGCCTTCAATACCTAAAGCAATTAAAGCCCAACAAATAGCCATCATGACCAGAGCAGGAATTAATTTATCTATTTTTATACTATGCTCAAGGGTAATGGCTAAATAGCCCATTACAAATACTAAAATAATTGCTGCTTCCATAAATTTGGTTTTATATTAGTTGACTTAAGGCAATCTCGAATGCCGTTGCACTTATTCCTGTTTTAGATTGGTTTTTATTATAAACTTTTACTATGGCTTCTTTAATTTTATTTGATGTATCGTTAAATATCGCTTCATCTGTCATTTGCACACGGCGTTCCATAAAATAGGCAAAAACACGAGCCATTCCACAATTAGAAATAAAATCTGGTATTAAGCTCACTTTATAATCTGTATGCTCCATTATAGGACCAAAGAAAATTTCTTTATCTGCAAAAGGCACGTTAGCTCCACAAGATATAACTTCCAACCCACTATCTATCATCTCATCAATTTGGTGAATAGTAATTAATCTTGATGCAGCACATGGTGCAAAAATTTCGGTTTTAATAGACCAAATCTTCTCGTTAGCCTCTTCAAAAGGGATTAAATCTTCAGCAACTAAAGTATTTGCTGTTTTAGCTAAAAACAAGTTAGTAATTTCTTCAAATGTAAAGCCTTCTTCTTTAATTAATCCGCCAACAACATCTATTATACCAACTATTTTAGCCCCCATTTGAGATAAATAAAATGCTGCTGCTGCACCTACATTACCAAAACCTTGTATAACCGCTCGCTTCCCAGTAATGTCTCCACCATATACATTGTAATATTGTTTAACAGCCTCAGCAACACCAAAACCAGTGATCATATCGGCTACTGTATATTTTCTTGATACGCTTGGAGAATATATTGGGTTTTCAATAACCTTAATAACACCTTGTCTTAACTGACCAATTCTATTAATTTTATCGGCTTCGGTAGGTTTAAAATGCCCGTTAAAAACACCTTCTTGCGGATGCCAAACACCGCTTTCTTCTGTAATAGGGATAACTTCATGTATTTCATCTACATTTAAATCGCCTCCTGTTCCATAATAACTTTTAAGTAGTGGAGACACTGCAGCATACCAACGCTCTAACACGCCCTTTTTACGAGAGTCTTTAGGGTCGAAATTAATACCAGATTTTGCACCACCAATAGATGGTCCAGATACGGTAAACTTAATTTCCATGGTTTTTGCTAAAGACAAAACCTCATTCATATCCAGCCCTTTTCGCATTCTTGTTCCGCCACCTGCTGCGCCTCCGCGAAGTGAGTTAATAACAACCCATCCTTCAGCTTCTGTTTCAGCGTCTTTCCAATTAAAAATAATTTCTGGTGCTTTATTTTCGTATTTTTTTAATAATTCTTTCATTCCTTATAATAATCGATTCTTTTTTTAGCTTAAAATTTCTGTGTTTAGTATTCTCTATTTTAAGCAAAGCTAAAGCTGATTCATACGAAAAGTGTTTAAATTATTAATTTAACAAATATAAAAAACTAAAAGCCCTTTAATATTAAATTTCAATAAATTTTATGACAGATATATTTCACCAGAACTATGGTCTTTTTTTGCTCCAGTTACACTTTGTAAACAATTAATTTCGTCTCTTAATTTTAATACCCCTAAAAAGCCAAAAATTAAAGCTTCTTTAAATTCTATAATGGTTTTAGAAGGTATTATAATTTTATTTTTGGAATGCTGTTTAACCCTCTCAATAAGAAACTTGTTATATACACCACCGCCGGTCATCAAGACCAATTTTTGATTTTCTTTACCAATTATATTGGCAATTTGAATGGCAGCGTGCTCAACAAAAGTTCTTAAAACATCTTTTACCTCTAAATTATACGAATTTATTAAAGAAAAAACATGGCTATTTACCCATTCTAATCCTAATGATTTTGGTGGAATTTCTTTATAAAAATCTAAAGCATTTAATTGTTTCAATAATTTATTATTTATAGTTCCTGTTGAAGCTATTTTTCCTTCGTCATCATAATCAAATCCAAGCTGTTTTACATAATGGTTTAATACAATGTTTATCGGACAAATATCAAAGGCAATTCGCTTGTTTTCAGCTTCGTATGACACATTAGCAAAACCACCTAAATTAATACAGTAGTCGTATTCTGAAAACAACAACTTATCCCCAATAGGCACCAATGGCGCACCTTGTCCTCCAAGATTAACATCTTGCACTCTAAAATCGCAAACAACTTTGTTGTTTAGTAATTTGGCTATATTGGGTTGATTACCTATTTGATACGTTAATTTTTCATTAGGCTGATGCAAAGCGGTGTGACCATGTGAGCATATAGCATCTATATTTTTTATATTATTTTTTTGAATGAAACTTTTGATAACATTGGACAAATAAACTGTATAGTCTTTATCTATTTGCAATAACTTATCTGAAGTATATAAAACTAAATTTTTAAGAATTTGGTGCCATTCATTATTATACGCAATGGTTTCAGCATGATTAATTTCAAAATGCCAAGCGTTATCATAATCAAATGTTGCAAACACTAAATCTATACCATCTAATGACGTACCAGACATCACCCCAATAACGTTAAATTTCGATTTTATCATAGTAAGGTAAAAGTAATCATCTTAAATAAAATTATGAAAGAATATGCAAGCGAAAACTAAACTATAATTTTTAAGAATTCACAATTAAAGGCTATATTTGTAAATATTTTTTACAAAAACTAGATTTTAATTACGAATTATGGATTTTAGCCTTTCTGAAGAACATTTAATGATACGCGATGCCGCTCGCGAATTTGCACAAACCGAATTACTTCCCGATGTTATTGAACGCGATAACAAACAAGAATTTCCTAATGAGCTCGTTCGTAAAATGGGCGATTTAGGCTTTATGGGTATTATGGTAGATCCTAAATATGGTGGCAGTGGCATGGACGCGATTTCTTATGTACTTATTATGGAAGAATTATCGAAAATTGATGCCTCAGCTTCTGTAATTGTATCGGTTAATAATTCACTAGTTTGTTATGGTCTTGAAGCTTACGGGACAGAAGCTCAAAAAGAAAAATATTTAACCAAATTAGCTACTGGCGAATTTATAGGTGCCTTTTGTTTAAGTGAACCCGAAGCTGGCAGTGATGCAACATCTCAAAAAACTACAGCCATAGACCAAGGAGATCATTACATTATTAATGGCACAAAAAACTGGATTACAAGTGGTGGACGTGCCGATGTATTTTTAGTAATTGCTCAAACCGATCGAGACAAAGGGTCTCATGGTATAAACGCTTTTATTGTTGAAAAAGGAACTGAAGGTTTTCACGTAGGACCAAAAGAAGATAAGTTAGGTATCCGCGGAAGCGATACGCACACCCTTCAGTTTAACGATGTAAAAGTACCCAAGGAAAATCGCATTGGCGATGATGGTTTCGGGTTTCGCTTTGCTATGAAAACCTTATCTGGCGGACGGATAGGTATTGCATCGCAAGCACTTGGTATTGCTCAAGGTGCTTATGAGTTGGCTTTAAAGTATTCTAAAGAACGAAAAGCTTTTGGCACTGAGATTTGCAACCATCAAGCGATTGCTTTTAAACTTGCCGATATGCATACCGAAATTGCTGCAGCAAGACATTTAGTTATGAAAGCCGCTTGGGATAAAGACCAAGGAAACAATTACGACATGTCTAGTGCGATGGCTAAACTATATGCCTCAAAAGTGGCGATGGAACACACGGTTGAAGC
>NZ_CAXIBN010000166.1:0-6903 GCF_964021735.1 uncultured Wocania sp.
AATTACGAAAAAGCACATTTGCAATACCCAATCTATAGAATTTCTTATTAAAATTTTTATTTAAAGATACCTTTAAACCTCTTTTCAATCCTAAATTTTAGTAGCCTTCAACTCGAAAATTAATGGATACAACTTATCTTTTGTAACAAACATTCCGGTTTCAGTTTCAATTAAATTTGGTAAAACATTATACGGGCTTTCATCATATTCTTTTAAATATTCAATATGTAAACCAGCTTCGGTTAAAGCCGAAACCACTTCGCCCAAACCATGATTCCAACCGTATTCTTTACTAATCATTTTCGATTCTTGATTGGCGTAAGTACCTTCATATTCTTCATAAATAACATCGTTTTGCATATAGCCATATTTCATAAAAGGTTTACCTTCTAAATAATCAAACATCCAAACAATCGGATGAAATTCTACCATATAAAACGTGCCTCCTTTTTTTAGACGTTCTGCAATCATTTTTCCCCAAGGTTTTAAATCTGGCAACCAACCAATAACACCATAGCTGGTAAAAACAATATCGAAAGTTTCTTTTACAAATTGCGAAGTATCAAAAACATTACAACATACAAAGTTTGCATCTAGCTTTAATTCATCATTTAACTGTTGTGCTAAATTAATGCCTTCATCACTTAAATCTATTCCTGTACATTTCGCTCCTAACCTACTCCAACTTAAGGTGTCTTGCCCAAAATGACATTGTAAATGCAATAGCGATTTACCATTTACATTACCCAAAGCATTTAACTCGTATAGCATTAACGACGATTTTCCTTTTTTAAAATCGTCCAAATTATACATTGCGCTTTTAGCATGCACTTTTACTTTTTCATTCCAAGTGGCTTTATTGGTTTTAAAGTATTTATTGTTGGTTGTCATCTTCAAATTATATCTTTACAAAAAATCTAAATTTATGAAAAACTTCATTCTCATCACTTTTATAGCTTTGCTTTTTATAAGTTGTAAGCAAAAACCTAAAACAAGAATAGCTCAACCAGATCTTTCTATTGCTGATAAAATAGCAAATGCTCATGGTTTTGAAAACTGGAAAAACGTTACCGAAATTCAATTTACTTTTAATGTGGATAGAGATAGTAGTCATTTTGAAAGGACTTGGAATTGGAAACCAAAAACAAACGATGTTGTTATGATGACTACTAAAGACACCGTAACCTACAACAGAAAATCAATCGATAGTTTATCAATGCGTGCCGACCAAGGATTTATAAACGATAAATTTTGGTTGTTGGTGCCGTTTCAATTAGTTTGGGATGAAGGCACAACCATTTCAAATCCCATAAAAACAGAAGCTCCAATAAGTAAAACAGAGATTAATAAAATCACTCTTACATATTCTAATAATGGTGGCTATACGCCTGGTGATGCCTATGATTTGTTTTATACTGATGATTTTTTAATTAAAGAATGGATTTTTAGGAAAGGTAACCAAAAAGAGCCATCGATGATTACTTCTTTTGAAAATCATCAAGATTTTAAGGGTATAAAAATAGCTTTAGAACATAAAAAACAAGGCGAGAATTGGAATCTTAATTTCACAAATATAAAAGTTACCTTAGAATAATATTTTTTTGTTCTCTTGTAATTTATAACACCTAAATTACAGACTAAGCTAGTCTATTAAGTATAGGTAGTTTTTTCCGCATTTGCGCCTATACATTAAAAGCACTTCAATCAAATTGATGAAGTGCTTTTCTTTTTTTAAAATAACATAATTTTAACCTTTAAAAGCTTCTTTTACATGGGTACCATCACAAAAAGGCTTGTTGTTGGATGCACCACATCTGCAAAACGCTGTAGTTTTATTTTTAATTTCTTCGTTTCCATCTTTGTGGATTACTTTAATTGTACCATAAACCAATAATGGTCCGTTTTCTAAAACCTCAACTTTAGTTTCTATGGTTTCTTCATCAACATTATCTTTTTCATCATTCATATAATAACTTAAAGCACCAGAAGGGCATCGCTTTACTTGACTAATTATAGCCTCAGTTGTAGCTGCATTAATTCTTACCCATGGTCTTACTCTGGGTCTAAAAACATCGGGCAGTCCCTTTGCACAAATAGCAGAGTGAATGCATTTTTTTGCTTCCCAAACCACAGTGACATCTCCATTAGTATACTCTCTTTTTTTTCCCATAGTATAAAAGTTTTACTAAATATACAAAAAAGATTGTTCTAAAATTTAGTCTAACTTATCGGTTCATTTCTAAATTTATAATTCTTATTTTTGTTAGAAACCGAAAACCAATTCACTTTGTCCGATTATAAACAAGGTCTTGATTACGCTAAAGAACAAGATCAAAATGATGACTTATCACATTACAGAAACCAATTTCATATTCCTAAAGACAAACATGGAAATGAGCTAATTTATATGACTGGAAACTCACTTGGTTTACAGCCAAAATCTACAAGAAACTATATCAATCAAGAGCTTGACGATTGGGCAAATTTAGGTGTTGAAGGGCACACGCAAGCTAAAAATCCATGGTTAGGCTATCACGAATTTTTAACCCAAAGTATGGCAAATGTGGTTGGCGCAAAACCCATTGAAGTTATTGTAATGAATACCTTGACTGCAAACCTTCATTTTATGATGGTGTCGTTTTATAAACCTACACAAAAACGCTACAAAATACTTATTGAAAGTGATGCATTTCCTTCTGATAAATATGCTATTGAATCGCAATTACGTCATCATGGATTTGATGACAAAAATGGATTAATTTTATGGAAACCTCGCAAAAACGAAGAATTATTGCGATGCGAAGATTTAGAAACTATTTTAAAAGAACAAGGTGATGAAATAGCACTCATTATGATTGGTGGTGTTAATTATTACACAGGGCAATTTTTCGATTTAAAGAAAATAACAGAACTCGGACATAAATACGGTTGTTTAGTTGGATTTGATTGCGCCCATGGCGCAGGAAATATAGAGTTAAATTTACACGATTCTGGAGCAGATTTTGCCGTATGGTGTACCTATAAATACTTAAATTCTGGACCAGGAAGTTTAGCAGGTTGTTTTGTACACGAGCGTCATGCACACGATAAAAATCTAAACCGATTTACAGGTTGGTGGAGCCATAATAAACAAACACGTTTTAATATGCGTGATGAGTTTGATGTACTTCCTGGAGCTGAAGGTTGGCAACTTAGTAATCCGCCCATTTTATCGATGGCAGCCATTAAAGCATCACTCGATATGTTCGATGAAGTTGGCATTAAAAAACTAACAGAAAAATCTAAAAAACTAACAAGTTATTTTGAGTTTCTTTTGAAACAATTAGGAGAAGACACGATAAAAATAATAACACCAAGTAACCCAGAAGAACGCGGTTGTCAATTATCTATTCAGGTAAAAAATGCCAATAAAAATTTACATAACAAACTAACAGAAGCTGGAGTTATAAGCGACTGGAGAGAACCCGATGTGATTCGATGTGCACCGGCACCATTTTATAACTCGTTTCAAGATATTTATAATTTGGTTGAAAAATTGAAAAATATTTTGAATTGATTTTCCATTCCTGCCTTAGCAGGAATCCACTTTGAATTGAATTATAATATAAATAATAATGAGATTCTGAAACAAGTTCAGGATGACAGAATGAAAGATAAACAACAAAACATACTAATCATCGGCGCAGGTCTTTGCGGTTCACTACTAGCCTTACGTTTAGGTCAAAGAGGTTATAATGTTGCCGTTTATGAGATGCGACCAGATTTACGTAAAGTGGATATTTCTGCAGGTCGTTCTATAAATTTAGCATTTTCTAATCGCGGCAATAAAGCCATGAAACTTGTTGGTATTGAAGACAAAGTAAAAGCGCTTTGTATTCCTATGCATGGTAGAATGATTCATGATAAAAAAGGAAATACGCATTTATCAAATTATAGCGGACGAGAACATGAATTTATTAACTCCATTTCTCGCGGCGAACTTAATGGGTTGCTTTTAACCGAAGCCGAAAAACATGAGAATGTTTCCATTTATTTCAATAAAAAATGTAGATCAGTCGATTTTGAAAAAACCACAGCTCTATTTCAAGATTACAAAACAAAAGATGAATTTGTAGAAGATGCCGATATAATTATTGCTACCGATGGTGCTGGTTCAGCAATGCGAAGAAGCTATTATTTAAGTAAAAAGTTTCTATTTAGTTTTTCGCAGGAGTATTTAACTCATGGCTATAAAGAATTAAGTATACTTCCTAAAGAAAATGGTGATTACAAAGCGTATAAAAACGCACTTCATATTTGGCCTCGTGGTAGTTTTATGCTTATTGCTTTACCAAATTTAGATGGCAGTTTTACGGTGACGCTTTTTTTAAGTTACGATGAAGGTGAATACAATTTTAACAACCTCACAACTGAAGATGCTGTACTCGAATTTTTTCAAAAAGAATTCCCAGATGCTTTGGCATTAATGCCAAATTTAATTGATGATTTCTTTAAAAATCCAACATCGCCTTTAGGTACAGTAAAATGCTCACCTTGGCATTATAAAGGTAATACGCTTTTAATGGGAGATGCTGCACATGCTATCGTTCCGTTTTACGGACAAGGTATGAATGCTTCATTTGAAGATGTTGTTGAATTTGATAAAGTGTTAGATAAAAATTTAGAAAGTTGGGAAGCTACTTTTACGGCTTACGAAAAAACGCGTAAAAAAGACACCGATGCCATCGCAGATTTAGCGATTGATAATTTTCATGAAATGAAAGGTCACGTTGCTAATCCTATGTTCCAAGAAAAGCGTAAATTGGAAATGGCTTTAGAGCAAAATTTCCCTAATGAATACGCATCAAAATACTCATTAGTTACTTTCAATGAAGATATTGGGTATAGAGAAGCTATGCTAAAAGGAAGAGCTCAAGACAAAGCTATTTTAAATTTATTATCTGATGAAAAAATAGATTTAAAAGAAAATTTAAAAATACTTTTAGAAAAAGTAAAACAAAAAACCGAAGCTATTTTAGAAAACGATAAAATTGCAGGATTGAAATAACAAACATCATTACGAGGAACGAAGTGACGTGGTAATCTTTTAAATAGAAAGTCAAATGATGAGATTGCCTCAGCAAATATAAATTTGCTTCGCAATGACGAATAAAAAGTAAGTTATGAGCAAAGAACAAAGCGTAACCCCAAGAGGCGCATACCCACACACCAAACGCGTAGACAATTTTATATTTGTATCTGGCACCAGTTCGCGAAGAGCAGACAATACCATTGCAGGTGTTGATATTATTGACAACATGGGAACCAAACGCTTAAATATAGAAACACAAACCCGTGAAGTTTTATTAAATATCGAAAAAAATCTAGCCAAAGAAGGTGCAACTTTAAAAGATGTGGTTGATGTCACTTCCTTTTTAGTAAATATGAACGATTTTGCAGGTTATAATAAAGCTTACGCAGAGTTTTTTGATGTAGAAACAGGCCCAACAAGAACCACAGTCGCAGTACATCAACTACCGCATCCAGATTTAGTGGTAGAGATTAAGGTGATGGCTTATAAAAAATTGTAAATGAAAAAACTTGTAGTATTTATTTTATTGTTCGTAACCAATACTTCTTTTGCTGATACTGGTAACCGTTATCGCTTTTTTGTACAATTAATTTCACAAGATTTAGATACAATAAATGGCTATTACTATCATAACTCATATAATGATTACATCCCAACAAAGCATTTTGACAGAGGTTTTAGAAATTTTATAAAAAAAGACAATATAGTACTATACTCATATATTTCTAGCGTGAGTATAGGGAATACTAACATTGATTTCTCAACATCTAAATACAAGAAGATTATCTCACTAGATAAAATAATTAGAATTAGGGTAAAAGAGTATTCTCATGTTTCAACGACAAATAGAATACAAGAATTAACTCCAAAAGAATTTAATCTTATAAAATTACACCCCCCAAACTACATACTACTACATAACGAAAAAATAGTCGAAAATTGCAGTTTAGTCCTGATAACTTGGAATGAAAAATCCATATTATCAAAACCATCTAAAGAAATAAATAACAAATTAAGTTTTTTTAAAAAAGATATAGAAAAACATCAAAATGATTTTCATAAATACACAAAAAATAAAAGACTTGAGCTTATAAAAAAAGGAATTCTTCTAACCTATTTTTGCTTTCCTTTATAAAAAATGAACATCCAAAACTACATAAACGGTAGCTATCACAATCCAATTCAAAATAATTGGATAGACAACTACAACCCATCAAATGGAGAAGTATACGGACAAATACCTAACTCATCCAAAGAAGACGTAGAAAACGCATATATCGCAGCAAAATCTGCTTTTCCAACGTGGTCGCAAACCACACTAGAAGAACGTAGTCGCATCTTAATTAAAATTTCAGAATTACTAGAAGCTAATTTACAACGCTTCGCAGAAGCCGAAAGCAAAGACAATGGCAAACCCATCGGTTTAGCAAAAACTGTAGATATTCCCAGAGCTGCTAGTAATTTTCGTTTTTTTGGAAATGCAATAACTCAGTTTACTAGCGAAAGTCATGAGAGCGTTGGTCAACAAGCTATAAATTATACACTTCGTCAACCCATTGGTGTAGTCGGTTGCATTTCACCTTGGAATCTCCCACTCTATTTATTCACATGGAAAATTGCCCCAGCAATCGCAGCAGGAAATTGTGTTATTGCCAAACCTAGCGAAATTACTCCAATGACCGCCTATTTATTAGGTGAAATTTGTAACGAAGCAGGATTACCAAAAGGCGTTTTAAACATCGTTCACGGTTTAGGAACAATAACTGGTCAAGCCATTATTGAACATCCAGATATTAAAGCGATTAGTTTTACAGGAGGAACAGTAACTGGCG
>NZ_CAXIBN010000167.1:0-6794 GCF_964021735.1 uncultured Wocania sp.
GCACTAAGTAACTCCTCCGAGAAATTGATTCTTGAAACTTCAGATGGGCATTATAAAATAAGTGGAAAGGATTTTTCTGTTACAATCAATAAGGCTAACGGGGCATTGGAAAGCTATAAAACAGAAGGAAAAGAATATATCGTTAACCCATTGGAACCTTATTTTTGGAAACCACCAAACGATAACCAAGAACGAAATAGTTATGTAAAACGATTAGGCGCATGGAAAGAGGCCGGTAAAAATAGAATGCTTAATGATACCGAAGTCAAAAAATCGTCAAAAGAAAATGAAGTATCCTTAACTTTTGATTTTAAACTACCCGTGGGCGATGTTTCATATAAATTAAAATACACGATTACAGGAAATGCCCAGATAAAAGTGGAAGCAGATTATAAGCCAAATGCAGGCAATATCCCGTTAATTCCAAAATTCGGATTTAGAATGGCGTTGCCCAAAACGTTTGAAAAAATAGAATGGTACGGGCGAGGGCCTCACGAAAGTTATGAGGATAGAAAGACAGGAGCATTATATGCTAAATATAATATGTTTTTAAGTAGCTTTATAACCCCATACATATCGCCACAAGATAATGCGAACAGAACCGATGTGCGTTGGATGAGGTTAAGTGATGGTTTGGGCAATGGGATAAAAATAAAAGGATTGCAACCAATGTCCTTTAGGGCTTGGCCATACACAGAAGACGATTTGGAAAACGCCAAACACGATTACGAAATTGAACAAAGGGATTTTGTCAATTTGAATATAGATTATAAGCTCCATGGTGTTGGCGGTGACGATTCATGGGGTGCCAGAACCCATGATGAATATACTATAAACGGTAATAATCCCATAGCCTTCGGATTTATAATTCAGAAACCATAATATATGAATAGTAAAAGAATAATTTTTGTAGTACTAATTTCTATAGCCATGAGCGCTTCTACATTTTCACAAAATGCGACCATAAAAGAAGAAAAACTCACCATGAAAACCTATATGTTTTCAGACCCCAGTCCGCTGCCACAAATAGGCCGATTGTATCCTTATTTTAGGTTCGATGGCTACACAGCCAAAGGCGAAGATAAAGCATGGAACATGGTTGTACTGGAAAACGAGTATATTAAGGTATTTGTGTGTCCAGACATTGGTGGTAAAATATGGGGTGCCATAGAAAAATCTACAGGAAAGGAATTCATGTACTATAACCACGTGGTTAAATTTAGGGATGTGGCCATGCGAGGCGCTTGGACTTCTGGAGGACTGGAGTATAATTTTGGAGATATAGGACATATTCCAACCTGTGCCACACCAGTTGATTATAGGATTAAGGAAAATGAAGATGGCAGCGTGTCCTGTATTGTGGGCGCCTTAGACTTGCCATCGCGAACCAATTGGAATGTAGAAATACGCTTGCCTAAAGATAAGGCCTATTTTGAAACCAAAGCCACATGGTTTAACAATTCCAATGTACCAGTTACCTATTACCATTGGATGAATGCCGCAGCAAAATCTAAAGGCAATCTGGAATTTTTATACCCTGGCAATAAGCGTATAGGTCATGGGGGCGAAATAGGTGAGTGGCCCATAGACGACGGCAGGGAAATTAATTTTTATGAAAATAACAATTTCGGTATCTATAAATCCTACCATGTTATTAATTCCTATTCCGATTATTTTGGGGGCTACTATCATGATGATGATTTTGGTTTCGGACATTACAGCCTTTACGACGACAAGCCCGGGAAGAAAATATGGATTTGGGGACTTTCGGACCAAGGGATGATATGGGAAGACCTTTTAACAGATTCCGACGGACAATACATAGAATACCAATCGGGCAAACTGTTCAACCAAGCAGCAGCTAGTAGTGCCTATACACCATTTAAACACCGTGAGTTTTCGCCACAGGATACCGATGTGATGAACGAATATTGGTTTCCGTTAAAAGAAACAAAAGGCATGGTGGCAGCTTCACAATATGGTGCTTTAAACATAGAGCAATCTGGGAATAAAGTCACCTTATTTTTAAGCGCCTTACAGAATTTAGATGATGATTTGGTCATAACCTCACAAGGAAAAACCCTTTTAAATAAAAAGATAAAAGCGACTCCGCTGCAATTAATCACCGAAACAGTAACCATAGAGAATGGCAGTAGTTTTGAAGTGAGTTTTGGAAAAAACAAGCTGTACTACAATTCTAAAAACCCTAACAACAGTGTTGATAGGCCCATAAAACCAAACGAAGATTTCAACTGGGAAACAGCTTATGGTTTATATGTAGAAGGCTTGGGATTAGAAAAACAACGCCGTTATCCCGAAGCACTGCAAGCGTATGTGAAAAGTCACGAAAAAGAACCAGGCTTTGTTCCTGCAATAAACAGATTGGCATTGGGCCATTACCGTATCATGCAGTACCAAAAAGCCCTTGAATATACCCAAAAAGCTTTAGCTGTTAATACTTACGACGGATTGGCAAACTACAATTACGGTTTAATCCATACCATTTTAAGAAACACCAATGAAGCGAAAAGCGGCTTTTCAATAGCCAGTCAAGATGTCGCATACAGGTCGTCCGCATACACCGAATTGGCGAAACTGTTTTTAAATGAAAATAATTTTGAAAAAGCCAAAACCTACCTAGAGAAAGCATTGCATTTTAACACCTTTAATATGAGTGCCCTTGAGATGCAAGCCTTTATCTATAGAAAAGAAAAAGATAATGCATCTGCACAATCTAAGTTAGAAACAATCGCTCAATTGGATGCAACCAATATATTTGTTGACGCCGAGCTGTTATTTTTAAAGCAAAAGAGTGAAGCAGAATTTAATGCACAAATTACCAACGAGCTACCTTACGAAACCTATCTCGAATTGGCTCTTAAGTATCTGGCATTAGGTGCGCAAGATGAAGCCGTTACTATACTAAAATTAGCACCAAAACAGCCCATCGTAGCATTATGGCTGGCCTATTTAGATACTGAAAATACCACTGCCCATTTACAAGAAGCGCTCAAATTACCTGTAGATTTGGTGTTTCCGCATCGAGTGGAAAGCGTGACCATGTTAAATGAATTGATTGGCAAAAATCCCCATTGGAAATTAAAGTACTACATCGCACTCATTTATTGGAACAAAGGTTTGATTGAAAATGCTAAAAGTATGTTTGCCAAATGTGGAGATACACCTGATGCATCTCTATTTTATTTAACCAAAACCAAGCTATTTGCTGATGACCAACAGGTTGCCGGAGAGGCATTGCAAAAAGCCTACAGTATTGATCCTAATGATTGGCGGGTAAATATGGCGCTTATAGAAGACTATTTAGCAAAGCAGAAGTTTGAAGAAGCCGCAAAAAAAGCCAAAACCTTTTTAAAGTTATATCCCGAAAAATCCTTATTCGGGATGCACTATGCCAAAGCTTTAATGGGACTCAAAAAATACGACAACGCTATCAATTTTTTAAATACGTTCAACGTATTACCATACGAAGGTGCTACCATAGGAAGAACCATGTATCACGATGCCTGTGTTAAAGCAGCGTACGATGCCCTGCAAAAAGGCAATTACAAAAAAGCCATAGACTATGCAGAACAAGCCAAACTGTGGCCAAAAAACTTGGGGGTAGGCAAGCATTACGATGTTGATGAACGCTTGGATAACTTTATTATCGCCTATGGTTTAGAGCAAATGAACAAAAAATCTAAAGCAGAACAGGTTTATAAAACCATTGCGGAGCATCGTACACCCAAGTACCTTAACGAAAGTACCAAACTGTACTTACAGCTTATGGCTCTGAAAAAAACAGGTAAGACTAAAGATGCAGAACACATTTTAAAAGAAGCTTTACAACACGAAAAAAATAACCAGTATTTAAGATGGGTTGAAGCAAAATATTACAATAAAGATGCGGAAAAAGTAAAACAGGACATCATGGCTGCAGGCACCGAAGTACAGGTGTACGACACCAAATTTGTAGATACGGAATTTGAATTATTAATCGATTTTTTAACCCTAATAGAAAGTAAATAGTAGATAAGATGAAGTTAAGAGCCTTAGTATTTTTAATAAGTATTTGTGCATTTTCACAAGAAAACCAGGATTTAAAGTTGTGGTACACCCAGCCAGCTACCAATTGGATGACAGAAGCCCTGCCCATAGGCAACGGCTACATAGGAGCCATGTTTTTTGGTGGTGTGCATGAAGAGCATATCCAGTTTTCCGAAGGGACTTTGTGGTCTGGTGGCCCAGACTCCAATCCCAATTACAATTTTGGAATAAAGGAAGGAGCAAATAAATATCTTCCTGAAGCAAGAGCCTTGTTAAAGGAGGGAAAAATCAAAGAAGCAGACCGATTGGTAAAAGCAAAGTTTACAGGAACTATAGAAACAGGGCCGCGTTACAATAGCGAATTTGGAGATTATGGCGCACAGCAAACCATGGGAGATTTTTTTATAAAAGTTAATCACTCGGGGGAGGTCTCTGATTATACAAGAAGTCTAGATTTAAAAACAGGTTTGGCACAAGTAAGTTATAATATAGGTAATGAAGGCTATAAAAGAACCTATTTTGGTAATTACCCGAAAAACACTATGGTATATCATTTTGAAAGTACCACACCTACCCGTTACGAAATCCGATTTAAAACTCCTCACGCAACCATTAAGGAAGGATTTGTGGATGGAAAGTATGTGTTTCAAGGAAAAGTAGCCGATAACGGCATGGCCTTTGAAACCATCCTATCCCTAAAAAATACCGATGGCAAAGTGTCTTATAAAAACGGTGTAGTTACTGTTGAAGATGCAAAGAAAATGACGCTTATGCATGTGGCAGCCACAGCATTCAAGTTATCTTATCCCGATTATAAAGACCCAAATTTTAAAACAAAAAATGCTAAAACTCTTCAGGGAATAGCCCATAGTTCGTATAACGATTTAAAAGAGGAATATATTTTGGATTACGGTAAATTGTTTAACAGAATGTCCTTTCATTTAGAAGGTCAATCCTTTAGCGATGTGCCTACCAACATTCGACTTAAAAATTATGCAGATGGCAATCCAGATGTGGGATTGGAAACACTCTATTTTCAATATGGACGGTATTTAATGATTTCTGGAAGCCGACCAAATACCATGTCCATGCACTTACAGGGCAAATGGAACGATGCTACAAATCCAGCATGGGCAGCCGATTACCATAGTAATATCAATCTGCAGATGATTTATTGGCCAGCCGAGTTAACCAACTTGTCTGAGTGCCACGAACCCTTTATAGATTATATAGAAAGTCTTGTAGAACCCGGAGAACTGGCAGCAAAAGCCTTTTTTAATGCCGATGGTTGGATGGTCAACACCATGTGCAATGCCTTTGGTTATACCTCTCCAGGATGGGGTATTCCATGGGGCTTTTTTCCAGGAGGCGCAGGGTGGTTTTCCCAGCACCTATGGGATCACTACGATTTCACACAGGATAAGACCTATTTAGAAACCAAAGCCTATCCCATAATGAAGGGCGCAGCCTTATTTTGGATAAGTTATTTAACCAAAGATGAAAATGGAAAATTGGTTTCGGCACCATCATATTCACCCGAACACGGAGGTATTTCGAGCGGTGCATCCATGGATCATCAAATTGCTTGGGACATTTTGAATAATTGTATAAAAGCAGCAAAGGTATTAGGGATAGAAGATGATTTTACAAAAAAAGCGTTAGAAGTAAGAGATAATATATTGCCTCCACAAATAGGAAGCTGGGGACAATTACAAGAATGGAAAGAAGATGTGGACGATCCCAACAACAAACACAGGCATGTGTCCCATCTCTATGCCTTGCATCCAGGAAATCAAATTTCATCGTCAAAAACACCAGAATTGGCAAAGGCTGCGAGGGTATCCTTAGAAGCCAGAGGCGATGGTGGTACAGGGTGGTCACGCGCATGGAAAATCAATTTCTGGGCACGATTAAACGATGGCAATAGAGCCCATAAATTATTTCAGAACCTGCTAAAAGTAGTAGAATCTACAGGTATGGACATGGATAACTCGGGAGGAACCTATCAAAATTTGTTGTGTACCCATCCGCCGTTTCAGTTAGACGGCAATATGGGAGGCATTTCCGGAATGGTAGAAATGCTGTTGCAGTCACAATCTGGGGTTATAGAACTATTACCAGCGTTACCAGAAGTATGGCAAAAAGGTGAGATTAAAGGATTAAAAGCACGTGGCGGCTTTGAAGTTGATATGATGTGGCAGAAAGGAAAGGTAGTTAGCGGACTTATTAAAGGAAAACCTTTTGCAACAGGTCATGTAAAAGTCAATAATAAGACCAAGCGTTTTAAGCTTGACTCTAAAGGCTTCTATTATTTATAATTTTCACTGATTTTTAAGAGTAATATTAACCATAAATAGATTCAAATTATGAAAAAAATATTTTTTATCAACGCCTTTGTTCTGGTGTTTGTTTTAATGGGTTTTACAAATACAGATAAGGCTTCGAATGCATTAAATTTAGTTGGCACATGGACTTATTCGGCACCAGATGCAGATTATCAATATCAAGAAGGAGAACTTATTTTTAAAGAAACCGATGGTGATTTATCGGGACACGTTGCCATAGACCAATCCGTTATCGATTTAAACGATATAGTTGTAAAGGGAAATACAGTCACTGCAAACTTATATTTAGAGGGTGAAGAAATTTCACTTAAGTTAGAGTTTAAGGATAAATCCTTTTCCGGAACGGTTTCGTTTTCTGGAGGAGAATTGAGTATTTCAGGAAAAAAAAAGAGTAGAAAATAG
>NZ_CAXIBN010000168.1:0-6722 GCF_964021735.1 uncultured Wocania sp.
ATGATTAACAAACGCTTACTTATAAAACACCTTTTAGCTCATAACGATGAGAACAGTTTTTATGATAAAAAGCGTAAAATAGATATTAGCCATAAAGAGGGAAAAGCTAAATTTTTAAAACACATATGTGCACTTTCAAACAGTAACCCTAAAAACAACTCGTACATTGTTATTGGAGTTGAAGATGAAGACAATAACATTATTGGTGTTGATTTTTTTGATGATAGTAAAATTCAAAACCTCATTAATGCTTATTTAAGTCATCCGCCTATTGTACAATACGAAAACATTCCGTTTCCGCATTTACCAGACGATAAAGTAGTTGGACTAGTTACCATTCGTCCCACTGGAAAAATAACATCGCTACGTAAAAACATTTGGAAATATTATGGTGGCTCTGTGTTTTTTAGGGATGGCAGTATGAGCATGCCAAAAGTGTTCGATATTGAAATAAAAGACATCAATTCTAAAATTGTTGAAGCCATTGAAAAACATGCGCAAAACAATATTGAACATACATTAGATGCTGTTTTTTATTTTATGAATACACGTAAAGATTATAACGCACAATACAAGGTTTTTAAAGAGTACTTTGTGGTGTGTTGGTCAGGGCAAAAAAAAGTAGTTAAAGACGAAATATATTTTTCTAGAGTTGATATCGAATTGATTAACGAGCAGGTCCGCTTATTTTTTTCGGCTTTAGATGAGGTTTCAATATCCATTAATGACGATTGTTTTAAAATTATTGAATATGTAAATCTTGGACTTCAAAACACCAATAAATATTACCCTTTGGAAGAAACCATTATTTCGTTTGAAAATAATGCTAATTATAATATTGAAACGAAGCTATTATTTGAACCACCCCAATTTGATAAAAAAATACTACATCATATTTATAATTCTAACAATGCTATTTTAGAGAAACTCAAAAAAGGACTTCCTTTTACAAAAAACGAAGAGCAAGATTTAAAAAACTTACCGGTAACGTATTTAATTTGTTATCTCAATCTTTTTCATGATGCTATAGACAGGCTAAATGAAGCCAAACCTTATTTGCGACATTACAGTGAAGAATTATATAATCTTTACAAAGAGGCATTACGTATTTTAAGAAAAGTGAAATACAGTTGATTACTTGTTGATAAAATTAATGTTAATTTAACCTTCAGCTATTGCATAACACATTAATTATAAGCATTTTTGCATCGCTATTAATCTTTTATTAGATATAAACCTTGTTTCTGCCAGTACATTTCTGGAATTTGAGACAAGGTTTTTTTTAAATAAAAAAGCCACAAAAAGATGTGGCTTAATAAATATAATTTAAATCTTATTTTTATAAATCAAATTTAATTCCTTGAGCTAATGGTAACTCATCAGAATAATTGATTGTATTTGTTTGACGTCTCATGTATACTTTCCAAGCATCAGAACCAGACTCTCGTCCACCACCAGTTTCTTTTTCACCACCAAAAGCACCTCCAATTTCAGCACCAGAAGTTCCGATGTTGACATTCGCAATTCCACAATCTGAACCTGCATATGATAAGAATTTTTCTGCTTCTTTCATTTCATTAGTCATGATGGCAGAAGATAATCCTTGGGCAACACCATTCTGTTTTTCTATAGCATTTTCTACTTCTCCAGAATATTTCATTAAATATAAAATAGGTGCAAACGTTTCGTGTTGTACAATTTCAAAATGATTTTCAGCTTCAATAATTGCTGGTTTAACGTAGCATCCACTTTCGTAACCTTCACCTTCTAAAACACCACCTTCAACTAATACGTTTCCACCTTCTGCTTTTGCTTTTTCGATAGCAGCTAAATAGGTGTTAACGGCATCTTTATCAATTAATGGTCCTATATGATTAGTTTCATCTAATGGATTTCCGATAGTCAATTGACCATAAGCACCAACAATGGCATCTCTAACTTTATCGTAAACAGATTCATGAATAATTAATCGCCTTGTAGAAGTACAACGTTGTCCACAAGTTCCAACAGCACCAAAAACAGCACCAGGAACCACCACTTTTAAATCGGCAGTTGGTGTAATAATAATGGCATTGTTTCCTCCTAATTCTAATAAAGATTTTCCAAAACGTTCAGCAACTGTTGCGCCAACAATCCTTCCCATTCTTGTTGAACCTGTGGCAGAAACTAAAGGAATACGAGAATCTGTAGTCATCATTTCACCAACTTTATAATCGCCATTAATGATACACGAAATACCTTCTGGCAAGTTGTTTTCTTTTAAAATTTCAGCAATAATATTTTGACAAGCAATTGAGCATAATGGTGCTTTTTCGGAAGCTTTCCAAACACATACATCGCCACAAATCCAAGCTAAAGCTGTGTTCCATGCCCAAACGGCAACTGGAAAGTTAAATGCCGAAATAATACCAACAACACCAATTGGATGCCATTGTTCTCTCATAACATGCCCTGGTCTTTCAGATGGAATAGTTTGTCCGTTTAATTGTCTAGATAATCCAACAGCAAAATCACAGATATCAATCATTTCTTGAACTTCTCCGTAGCCTTCTTGTAAAGATTTACCCATCTCGTAAGACACTAATTTCCCCAATGGTTTTTTTAAGTCTCTTAATTTGTTTCCAAATTGACGCACAATTTCTCCACGTTGAGGAGCAGGAATATCTCTCCAAGATAAAAATGCTTTTGTAGCAGCACCCATTACTTTGTCGTAATCTGCTCTGGTAGTCGTTTTTACTTTACCAATTAATTTTCCATCAACTGGCGAATAGGATTCTATAGTTTCTCCATTAGAAAAATTGTTTGAACCTGTTGAAGTGCCTTCATTAACAGCCTTTACACCCAATGATTCTAAAGCTTCTTGTATTCCGAAATCAGTTGTCACCGTTTCCATATATTTTTGTTTTAATATTATTATTCAGTTTTGTTGCGAATATACTAATTTATAGTGTTTATTTTTCTCAATTTTACATTAAAATACTATCTTTAAAAGCTATTCAACCTATTAATTTATTATGAAAAAAATCGCCTTTTTATTATCCGTTTTATTCCTTTTTAGTGCTTGTAAAGAAGGAAATAAACTATTTGACTCAAATCCTCAAGAGAGGCTTGATGATGTGCCAACAATTAAATTAGAAGACGGCCAAGTAATTCCATTAAATAAAGAGACTTCCAATGCCTTTTCAATAATTATCCATGGAGGTGCTGGCACTATTTTAAAAAAGAATATGTCTCCTGAAATGGAAACCGCTTATAAACAAAAATTAGAAGAAGCTATTCGAGTAGGTTATGATATCTTAAAAAATGGGGGAACAAGTTTAGAAGCAGTAACTAAAACCATAAATATTATGGAAGACTCTCCACTATTTAACGCGGGAAAAGGTGCTGTTTTCACAAATGAAGGAACTAACGAACATGATGCCTCCATAATGGATGGAGAAACTTTAAACGCAGGAGCTTCCGCAGGAACCACAACCGTTAGAAATCCTATTGATTTAGCCAAAGCTGTTATGGAAAAATCGCCTCATGTGATGCTATCTGGAAAAGGAGCAAACACATTCGCCAAAGAGCAGGGTTTACAAATTGTTGACCCGAATTATTTTTACACTGAAAGACGTTATAAATCACTTCAAAACATAAAAGAAAAAGAACAAACAGAACTAGATCATGATACTAAAGTCTCATTTTATGATAACGATATTAAAGATTCAAAATTTGGAACTGTAGGGTGTGCTGCATTAGATAAAAATGGCAACTTAGCTGCTGGAACTTCAACGGGCGGCATGACAAATAAACGCTGGGGGCGCATTGGCGACTCGCCTATTATTGGTGCTGGTACGTATGCTAATAACAATACTTGTGCCGTATCGAGCACAGGTTGGGGCGAATACTTTATTCGTGCCATGGTCGCTTATGATATTTCTGCGCTTATGGAATACAAAGGATTATCGCTTAAAGAAGCGTCAAAAGAAGTTATTCAAAACAAACTAACTAAGCTTGGTGGTACTGGTGGTATTGTTGCCATTGATAAAAACGGTAATATGGTTGCTGAATTTAATACGGCTGGTATGTATAGAGCGACTATGAATGATAAAGGTGAGTTGACTATTGGGATTTACAATGAGGAATAATTTTAAGAACACTTTAACAAAGCTACTAAGTCTAAACATAAAAACTTGAACGTACTTTTATTAACGAGAAACATCGTATGTGAAAAATATCTTTCTCCTATAAAAGCTATTTCGATGTTACATTTGACAGATAAATTAATAGAAATCTACAAATGAAACTACCTACGCTTTCTTTTTTAGTTATTTTGTTCATTTAAAATCCATCAAATTTATGTCATTAAAAAAGCTCTTTGCTTTCGTATTGATTCTTACGTTAGCCTTTTCCTGTAAAAAGAAAGTAACAGAAACCGATAATCTTTTCAAATTTAGAGACTATATAAGTTATACTACTTCCGGAATGACATCAGTTGCTAGTCCTATTCAAATTAATTTGGCAAACGATGTTGAAGGCTGGGAAATGAGTTCTGAAATCACCGATAACATCGTGAGCATAAAACCACATGTTGAAGGTAAGTTGACAGCTTTCAACAAACACACACTACTTTTTACCCCAGATGAACATTTAGAACCTGATACCGAATATACCGTTACCGTTAAGCTTGGGGCAATTTATAAAAACATGCCCGATGGTTTTAAAGATTACACCTTTCAGTTTAAAACCATTACACCCAATTTTAACGTCACTACCAATCATTTACAATCTTACAGCAAAAACTGGCAATATCTTGAGGGCGTTATAAAATCTGCTGATGTAATATCGATTACCGATGCTAAAACTTTAGTTGAAGCATCTCAAAATGATAAAAATTTAAATCTTGTTTTTAATGAAGCTAACGAAAGTTCTAAATATTTTGAATTTAAAATTGATAGTATCAATCGACAAATTGAAGACAGCAAAATTGATATAAAATGGAATGGAAAAAATATAAAAGCATCAAATAAAGGCGAAAACACCATCAATATTCCTGGAATAAATAATTTTACAATTGTTGATGTAGATGTTATCCAATCACCCGAACAGCATCTATCAATCAACTTTTCAGATCCTTTAAAAAAACAGCAAAATTTTGATGGTTTAGTTACTATTCAAAACATAAAAAATCCAAAATATATAGTAGATGGAAATGTGCTAAAAGTCTATCCAGATAGTAAATTAGTTGGTAATATTCAGGTTGATGTTTTTCAAGGCATAAAAAATACCGATGATTATAAATTGAAGAAACCCTTTTCTGAAACTATTGCTTTTGAAGACTTAAAACCACAAGTGCGTTTAATTAGTAATGGTACCATTCTACCAAATTCACAAGAATTAAAATTCAATTTTGAAGCTGTTAATTTAAGTGCTGTTGATGTAAGGGTTATCAAAATTTTTGAAGATAATGTGCTTCAGTTTTTACAGGACAACAATTTAAATAGCAACAACCGATACGACATTAAAAAAGTGGGGCGTCGTATTGCAAAACAAACAATTCAACTCCAAACATCAGCAGAAAACACCGGAAAATGGAAAGCGTATAGTATAGATTTGTCTAAGTTTTTTAAAGCTGATGCCGGTGCTATTTATCGCATTGAATTAAGCTACAATAAAAGTTATTCTTTATATGATTGCGAAGCGAACTCAAATATTACAAACACAGAAAATGATGAATACGATGAATATTACGAAGACGATTATTATGAAAATGATTTAGACGAAATATCATCAGAAGATGAAGATTTACGCGAAGAACAATACTGGGATAATTTAATATATCGCTATAAAAACTACAGCTACAATTGGCGAGAAGAAAACAACCCCTGTCACGATGCCTATTATAACGAACGTAAAATAGTATCTCAAAACCTACTGGCATCAAATCTTGGTGTGATTGCAAAACGAGGCACTAACAACTCCTATTATTTTGCAGTTACAAACATATTAAATACGAATCCAGAGGCTGGTGCAAAGGTTATACTGTATAATTTTCAACAGCAAGAATTGGCTAGTAGAACTACTGACGAGCAGGGTTTAATCACAATCGATTCTGACAAGCATGCAAATTTTGCTATTGTTACAAAAGGACAAAACACAACCTACGTTAAACTTTACGATGGTAATTCGTTATCGCTAAGCAAGTTTGATGTTTCTGGAAACCGTTTACAACGCGGACTTAAAGGTTACATTTATGGCGAACGTGGTGTTTGGCGACCTGGAGACACCTTGCATTTAACCTTTATGCTAAACGACACGGACAATAAGCTACCCAAAGGACACCCTGTTAAAATGGAAATTACTAACCCCAATGGAAAATTAGTTTATAAAAAAGTTACTGCAGATCACCTTAATAATTTCTACAAATTCACAGTGCCAACTTCTCAAGAGGATAAAACAGGAAACTATAATGCTAAAGTTTCGGTTGGTGGTGCTACATTTTATAAAGGTTTAAAAATTGAAACTGTTAAACCAAACCGATTAAAAATTAAAGTAGATTTCGAAAACGACATCCTAACTAGTACTGCACCATTAAAAGGAACATTAGATGTAAAGTGGCTTCATGGAGCGCCAGGAAAGAATTTAAAAGCAGAAATTAAAGCGAAATTTACACCGTCGCACACCAGCTTTAAAGGTTATAAAAATTACATCTTTAACGACCCTACTCGTAAATTTAATAC
>NZ_CAXIBN010000169.1:0-6641 GCF_964021735.1 uncultured Wocania sp.
AATAATCAATCGCAAGGGTATTGCAGTTTTGTAATTACACCTAAATTAGCGAAGCTTAAACAGCTTCATACAGATATGCTTAAATAGTAATTATTTAAAAAAAGATAAAGTTAAGTCTCTAGTTTTTTGCACCACTCTACAAGAAAAATGTATCTTATTAATTAGCGATTAATCTTCTTTAGGGTTAATGATTGATTTAAATACGTTATTAATCCATGCTTTAAATAGTTATTTTTGTAATAAGAAACCACCAATTATGATGATTTATAAAAGAATATTAGCTTTAACAACATTATTAATAATGAGTTCGTGTGCAACGCATAAGGCACAATATGCGAATGAAGATGTAAAACAAAACCAATTTCCAAATAAAGAGATTGATAGAACATTTTACCTTGTTGGAGATGCAGGTTTATCACCTCAAGGTGGTCTTTCAAAAGGTTTAACAGCTTTTCAAAATTATATTTCAGATAAAAACACCAAAGGCGATTATACTATTTTTTTGGGGGATAATATTTATCCTGCTGGATTGCCAGATGAAAATCAAAAAGGAAGAGCAAGTGCAGAAAATGGATTAAATGCACAAATAACATCTGTTAAAAAATTTAAAGGAAAAACTGTTTTTATCCCAGGAAATCATGATTGGTATTCCAACGGATTAAAAGGTTTAAAACGTGAAGAGAAATATATTGAAGATGCTTTAGGAAAAAATACCTTTTTGCCAGAAAATGGCTGCCCCTTAGAGAGTATAGATGTAAGCGAAACCATTCAATTAATAATTATAGACACACAATGGTATTTAGAAAACTGGAACCATAACCCAACTATAAATGATGATTGCGAAATAAAAACAAGAGAACGCTTATTTGAAGAGGTAGAGGGCGAATTAAAAAAAGCACAAAACAAAACGGTGGTATTTGCCATGCACCACCCTATGTATACTAATGGTATTCATGGTGGGTATTACGCAGCATCAAAGCATTTATTCCCAACTCAGAAAAAGATTCCTGTTCCAATTATTGCCTCGTTATTAGCACAGGTAAGAACTCAAGGTGGTGTATCTATTCAAGATCGTTATAACGAACGTTATCACAAATTAATGAGTAGATTGGAGACCATGACTTTAGATGCAGAAAACGTGGTTTTTGTTTCTGGTCATGAGCATACTATGCAGTACATAGAAAATGAGTCGATAAAACAAATTGTTTCTGGCTCTGGATCAAAAGGATCTGCGGCTGCTTTAGGGGAAAATGGCTTGTTTTCTTATGGAAAACAAGGCTTTGCAGAATTAGTTGTTTTTAAAGATGGAAGTAGTTGGGTTAGAATTTATGGGGAAGAAAACAGAAAAGCTAAATTATTGTTTCAAAAAGAAGTTTTTGAAGCAAGAAAAGTTTTTGATGCTTCTAATTTAAAAGAAACGTTTCCGCAAGAAGTAGAAGTGTCTATTTACTCAAAAGAAGAAACCGATAAAACAGATTTTTTTGAATCTATTTGGGGAGATCACTATAGAGAAATCTACAGCACAAAAATAAAAGCTAAAGTGGCAACATTAGATACTCTTTATGGCGGTTTAGAAGTGGTTAGAAAGGGCGGAGGGCATCAAACACGTTCGTTACGCTTAAAAACAAAAGATGGTAGAGAACTGAACATGCGAGCACTTCGTAAAAGTGCAACGCAATATCTTCAAACAGTACTTTTTAAAGACACATATATACAAGACGAGTTTGAAAAAACAGCTATTGAAGGCCTTATTTTAGATTTCTATACAGCTGCGCATCCATATGCATTTACAGTAGTTCCAGATTTATCAAATGCAGCCCAGATTTATCACACTAATCCAAAGTTGTTTTTCATACCTAAGCATAAGGCATTAGGGGAGTATAATGAAGAATATGGAGGTGAATTATATATGATTGAAGAACGTCCTGAAGAAAACTATACTGATGAAAAAAACTTTGGATATGCTGATGATATTGAAAGTACACACGATATTATTGAAAAAGTACGAGAAGACGAAAAGTATAAAATAGATGAAAATGCTTTTGTAAGAGCACGCCTTTTTGATATGCTTATTGGCGATTGGGATAGACATCAAGATCAATGGAGATGGGCACAGTTTAATATGGAAAATGGCGATAAATATTATAGACCAATTCCTAGAGATAGAGATCAAGTATTTTCGAATTTTGATGGCACTTTACTTGATGTCATGAAGGTTATTTCTGGCTCAACCAAACAACTTCAAGTGTATGATGAAGAGTTGAAAGACATTGAGTGGATGAATAGTGCAGGAATTAAATTAGACCGTGTGCTTATTCAAAAAGCTGATAAAGAAAAATGGCTAGAGCAAGCTAAATTTTTACAAGAACATATTACAGATGAAGTTATAGATGTTGCTTTTTCAAAAGTGCCAGAAACTGTTCAAGATGAAACCCTTAAAGATATTAAGCAAAAGTTAAAAGGAAGGCGAGGCAACTTGCAAGATATAGCCACACGCTATTATAATTATTTAAACGAATTAGTTATTTTAACAGGAACAGATAAAGACGATTATATTGAAGTCACTCGTACTGGCTATAACGAAACACATATTAAAATATCGCGAATTAAAGACGGGGAAAAAGGAGAGGTTTTAGTTGATAAAACCTTTAATAGAGATGTAACTAAAGAAATCTGGATTTATGGTTTAGACGATAAAGATGTTTTTGAAGTTTCTGGAAAAGCCGACAATTTAATTTATACAAGACTTATAGGTGGACAAGAAAATGATACATATATTATTAAAAACGGCAGACGTATTAAAGTCTACGACCATAAATCAAAAAAGAATACAGTAAAAGAGAATAAAGGCGGGCAAATTAAATTTACAGATGTATATAATTTAAACCTTTTTAATTTTAATAAAAACATTGTTAAAACATCAACCATTACACCTAACATGGGGTTTAATCCAGATGACGGATTTCAATTAGGTCTCTCTTTTGTAAAAACAGTTAAAGGTTTTCAACGCAATCCGTTTTCACAACAGCACCGCTTTAAAGGAGGTTATTTTTTTGCAACTAGTGGATTTGCACTTAAGTACGATGGCGAATTTGCTAACATATTTCAAGATTGGAATTTGCATGTTGCAGGTACATTTACAACTGAAAATTTTACGAATAACTTTTTTGGTTATGGAAATGAAACAACAAATAATAAAGATGATTTAGATTTTAACAGAGTGAAAACAAGTATTATCGGAACAAAAATTGGTATTATAAAGAAAGGGAGTTTTGGTAGCGATTATGGCTTTAGAACAATTTTTGAAGGTATTGAAATTGACGAAACCGAAGGGCGTTTTATCTCTAGTTTTGCTCCAGAAATTAATACAGATTTTTATAAAAGACGCTTTTTTGGGGGGGTAGAAGCAGAGTATAACTATAAAAGTTTTGATAATGCTATAAACCCATCACGAGGTATGACATTTATGTTAAACATAGGGGGTAAAACAGAATTTAAAGAAACTAAAAACACTTATGGTTATATAAATTCTAATCTTGGGTTTTATAATGCGTTATCAAAAAACAGAAAATTAGTACTAAAAACAGATGTAAAAACTCAAATTAGAGTTGGAGACGATTTGGTATTTTATCAAGCCTCTAATATTGGTGGTAATAATGGTTTAAGAGGTTATAGAACAGAGCGTTTTACAGGTAAAAATTCTTTTGTTGGTAACGCCGATTTAAGATATAGCTTCCCGTCCTTTAAGACTAATATTTTGCCTTTACAAATTGGAATATTTGGAGGTGCAGATGTTGGTCGAGTATGGTTGAAAAATGAAGATTCTAATAAATGGCACAGTGATTATGGTGGCGGATTATGGGTAACAGCAGCTGAAAGTTTATCTGGAACATTTAACTTTTTTAATAGTACAGAAGGGTTTAGATTCTCGTTTGGTTTTGGACTAAATTTTTAAATTAAAAACTATAATTTGAAGGTATACAAATTTCCGCCTTCACTTTTGTTTTTCTCATCTGTTATATAAACTGTTGAATTGTTTTTAAAACAAATACCTTCCTTTTGCGAATCGTGATTAAATTTTAATTCTTTAATGGTGCCTTTAAAAAAGTTATCAGATTTAAAATTTGTGATTTCCCATAGCTTGTCATGATTAAGTAGCACAATGGTTTTACCATCATCACTTATATCTGCAGATGTTATTTTTGTATGTTTTCCATTTAACTTAAGATCAGACACAAATTCTGCAGTATGTTTCCCAATTTCATTTGGAACTTTTATAACTACGCTAGATTTATTTTCTTTACTAAAAATGTAGAAATAATCATTTAAAAGAAAAAAAGCTTCAAAATCTTTAGGCTTCATTTTTTTTGGAAGCAGGAAATTTATTTTTTCTGCAGTAGTCTTATTTTTTTTAGTACTTAGGTTAGCAACTTTATAGATAGTAAAATCATCGCGATTTTTACTGTTATTTCCAAAATCGCCAATATATAAATTACCTTGATTGTCTGATGTTAAATCTTCCCAATCTATATTACTTGCATTGCTAATATCTATGTCTTTAATAATACCTCCTTTTATGTTTAAACCATAAATGTTATTTTTATTTCCTGCATCTTCAATAGTCCATAAAATGTTTGAATTCTCAACTAATTCAATAGCAGAGGCTTCTTTTAGTTCACCGTCAATATCTGCAATTGCTTTCAAATTACCAGTGTTGCATGAGTAATAAAGAAACACAAAAAGGATAAACTTACTATAATAAGAGGTTGACATTTTCTTTGTTAATTTTAGTCCTGTAAAGGTTTTAATTCAATATAATGATAATTTATTTCGCCAATGTGATCATAATTATCTTGCCCATGTTTTAAATCAGACCAATATGTTTCTTTTTCAATATTATTACCTTTATATTGATGTAATAAAGTGTCTGAAATCATTAAATATTCGTCACTTTCAATACTATTCTTAAGTAATCGATGTGCAATTATAATGTCCTCACCAATCAATTTTATATTATTGCCAACTTGCATAGCACCAATATCTAAGCCATAATGCAAAACAATTTTTAAACCTAGTATTTTTGGTATGATATGGCTGTCTAGTTTATGGCTATTTTCAGCCATTAATAATTCCATCTGATGATAAAATTCTGTATAAAAAAGCTTGCATTGATCGATAAGTGACTTAAAAGATGGAAGCTCACCTTTTCTAAAAAACAATACGGCATCACCTTCAATTTCAGATATTTTAAATCCAATTTCGTTAGAATAAACTATTTTATTGAGTAGCGAAGGAATAATTTTACTACTTAATTCAAAGTCAACTTCACTCATAAACTGAGTAAAACCACTAATATCGGGGATACAAATAAGTGTGGGTTCTTTTTCCATAAATCAAAGTTAAACCAAATAATTAAACATTAGAAATACAGTAGATAATAATCTTATTTTTGTAATCTATATGAAATTATATAACGTTATTATTATTGGAGGTGGTGCAGCAGGTTTTTTTGCGGCTATAAATATTGCAGAACAAAATCCAGACTTGAAAGTGGCTATTCTAGAACGCAGTAAAGAGGGTTTGCAAAAAGTAAAGATTTCTGGAGGTGGACGTTGTAATGTGACGCATGCAGAATTTATTCCACAAGATTTGGTAAGGAATTATCCTCGTGGGGAAAAAGAATTGTTAGGACCTTTTCATCAATTTATGACAGGTGATACTATTGAGTGGTTCGAAAAACGAGGTGTGGAGTTGAAGATTGAAGAAGATGGACGTATGTTTCCAGTATCAAATTCGTCGCAAACTATAATAGATTGCTTTTTAAATGAAGCTGAAAAACATAAGGTTGACGTTTTGTATAATCATTCAGTTAAATCCATTCAAAATATAAAAGATAGTTGGGAATTGGATACTAATCAAGGTGAGTTTTTTGCTGAAAAGTTATTGATAGCAACGGGAAGTAACCCTAAAATCTGGAATCTGCTTGAAGGTTTAAATCATACTATTTCACAGCCTGTTCCATCATTATTTACTTTTAATATTAAAGATAAACGCATTAAAACTATTCCAGGAGTTGTAGCAAAAAATGTAGAAGTAAAAGTTGTAGATTCTAATTTAGAATCCGATGGGCCATTACTCATTACACATGTTGGCATGAGTGCCCCAGCTGTTTTAAAACTCTCCGCCTTTGGTGCTTTAGAATTGGCGAAGCGAGATTATAAATTCTCGATAGAAGTGAATTTTATTAAACAATCTTATGAGGATTGTTTAGATACGTTAAAATTATTAAAACAAGAATTAAATAAAAAAACAGTATTTAAATTTTCGCAATTTGATTTGCCAAAACGTTTGTGGCATCAATTGGTTTTAGCATCACATATTTCTGAAACTACAACTTGGGCAGAATTGAATAAAAATCAATTAGAGGCTTTGGCATTACAGTTAACAAAAGCCATTTTTAAAGTAGATGGAAAAAGTACTTTTAAAGAGGAATTTGTAACCGCTGGTGGTATAAATTTAAAGGAAATTAATTTTAAAACCTTTGAAAGTAGATTGTATAAAGGCCTTTATTTTGCTGGTGAAGTTTTAAATATTGATGCTGTTACAGGTGGGTTTAATTTTCAAAATGCATGGACAGGAGC
>NZ_CAXIBN010000170.1:0-6574 GCF_964021735.1 uncultured Wocania sp.
AACGTTAGTCACACGCTAATGCTTCCATCTTTATATAAAGTTATATTAGAAAATGTTGATGCTAACAAGCTTAAAAGTTTAACAACAGTTATAGTTGCTGGAGAGGCTTGCCCAAAATCGCTTTGCGAAATTCATTTTAAAACCCTACCCAATGTGTTGCTTTATAACGAATATGGGCCAACAGAAGCTTCAGTCTGGTGTATTGCCCATAAAATTGGAATTTCTGATTTAGAAAAAACGCAAATCCCAATTGGAAAGCCTGTTGCAAATGCACAAATTTATTTGTTAGACGACGATAAAAATAAAGTTGCTTTTGGTACTTCAGGTGAAATTTATATTGGTGGCGACGGACTTTCAAAAGGCTATTTAAACAGTCCTGATTTATCTAATAAGGTTTTTGTTGAAAGTCCTTTTAACACAAACGAAAAACTATATAAAACAGGCGATTTAGCTAAATACAGAAATGATGGAACTATTGAGTTTTTAGGGCGAATAGACCAGCAAATTAAAATAAGAGGTTACCGCGTAGAATTAGATGATATTGAAAGCACCATAAGCAAAAATACGCTAGTAAATCAAGCCGTTGTTTTAGTAAAACAAGATGAAGACAAACCAAAGCGACTCGTTGCTTATATAATACCAAATATACCTTTTAATGAAAATGAATTAAAACTTCAGCTTAAAAAAGTATTACCCGATTATATGATTCCGAGTAGTTTTGTTTTAATTGAAAAAATACCCCAGCTTCCAAATGGAAAAGTTGACAAAAAATCACTTAGCAAAATTCAAGTTGAACTTAAACCAAGTAACAGCAACCCCGCTGAAAAACCAAAAAACGACATTGAGCAAAAACTACTTAATATCTGGGAAGATATTTTAAATATTAAATCGCTAAGCATTACCGATAACTTTTTTGAAATTGGTGGCGATTCCATTTTAAGTATTCAAATTATAGCAAAAGCACGAAAAGCAGGTTTGGTTATTGCCCCCAATCAATTGTTTGAGCATCAAACCATTTCAGAATTAGCTATGTTTGTGTCTTTAGAAAACGAAACAAGCAAAGTTACCGAGGCAATGGTTATTGGCAAAGTGCCATTAACACCTATTCAAGAATGGTTTTTTGAAACCCATAAAACGGCTCCACAATACTGGAATCAAATATTTAAAATACAAGATTTACCAAAAACCGTTAATAAAAATTTGCTCTCTGAAATCACAAATCATGTGATAGAAATACACGATGCGCTGCGATTAAGCTTTTACCTAGAAAACAAAACATGGACTGCTAAAGTTTTAAATCCAACAAATGTTGAAGCTTTTATAACTGTTGATATTTCAAACGAAAATCCTTCAAATTACAATTCAAAAATCGAAGCTGTTTTAAAAGACATTCAAGAAAACATAACGCTTGAAAAGGGTTGTCTTTTTAAATGTATTTATTTTGAAACTGGCAATATTGCAACAAACAGCATCTTGCTATTAGCACATCATTTGATTATAGATTTTGTATCGTGGCAGATAATTTTAAATAGTTATACTGAAGCTATTTATAACAATAAGCTTTCAGAAAAAAACACTAAAACAGCATCCATTAAAACTTGGGGAAATCATTTATTAGCATTGGTAAGTTCAAAAACCATAACCGATGAAATAGATTTTTGGAAAACACAGATAGCAAACAAAATTAACATCCCAAAAGATTTTGAAGACAAGCCGCCTATATTTGAAAAAGACGTTAGCGACATTTATTTTGAAGTTGAAGAATCAATAACAAACAACCTTATTAATAATGCTAACAATACCTATAATACAAAAATTGACGAATTACTTTTAACTGCTTTGGTTGATGTATTAAGCCTTTGGTGTAACAACAAGAAAATAACACTTGCTATGGAGCGACATGGCAGAGAAACTTTAAATACCGACATCGATTTATCTAATACCGTGGGTTGGTTTACAGCATTTTTTCCTAAAACATTTAATTTTGAATCGACAACAGATTTAGCTTCAAAAATCATAACAATAAAAGAGCAAATGCGCCAAATACCCAATGGTGGCATAGGTTATGGTTTGCTACGATATTTAACTTCTAGCTTAGGAAATACTGAATATCCTGAAATTGTTTTCAACTTTTTAGGTAAGCAAAGTACAGGAGATAGTAATATAGAGTTTCTATCAAAAAACACAAGACATCCGTTAAGTGAAAGACATTATTATTTAGAAATAAACGCTTTAATTAAAGATGGCGTATTAGGTTTAAATTGGAGTTTTTCTAATAAAATACACAAACCTGAAACCATAAAAACTTTAATTGATGATTTTAATGAAGCTTTAAAAAATATTGTTGCTCATTGTATGAGTTCTAATACTGTAAAATACACACCATCAGATTTTGAAGATGTAGATCTAGATCAAGATGATTTAGATAATCTCCTTAACGATTTAGAGCTTTAATAACATGAAACATGTAGCTATTATAACTTCAGGTTTAGTTGGCATAACCAATGCTAGCCTTAAATTGGTTAAAAAGTTAAAAGCTGAAGGCTACAAAGTAACATACTTATGCCCTATCGATATTAAAGAAAAGATTGAAAAACAACATATTGATTATATACAGTTACCAGAAATTAATTTTGATTTTACATTTTTAAAACCAAAAGGAGTTATTTATCATTTTACTCATTTAAATAGCCAATATCGTAATGGATTTAAGGAGTTAAATTTTGAAGTTTACGAAAAAATTTTATTCGATTTAAAACCTGATATAGTACTTATTGACGAAGAGCTACACGAACTTATTTTTACGAGTATAAAACTTGATATTCCAGTTAAGCTAATAAGCCAATTTTTTTGTAGCAGAATGCGCTCTAACCTGCCACCAATAAGAACAAGTATCATTCCAAAAAACGGGTTAAAGGGCAGTATATTTGGTATACTATATGCTTGGGTATTTTTAAAAATGAAGGTTTTTGGGCGAGCTTACTTAAATAAAATTACACTTAAAAATAGCCGAAGATCTATATTGAAAAAATATGCTAAAAGCATAGGCTTATCTAGAAAAGCGTTAATTTCAAGAAATTTTCCATCGGTATTTATTCATAAATATTTACCTATTTTATCCATGACACTACCAGAATTAGAGTTTCCTCATAGCAAACCTAAAAATATAACATACATTGGACCTATGGTGTTTGAAAACACTTCTAAAAATTTAAACCTTCCTGATACATTAAAAAAAATCATAGATTCAAAAACAAAAAACAAGAAAAAACTCATTTATTGCTCTATAACCACAATGACAGAGACAGGCGACACTAGTTTTGTTAAAAAAGTAATTGATGCTGTTAAAGATGAAAAAAAATGGGAACTCATCATCTCACTTGGAGGAAAATTAAGCTCTAATACTTTCAATAATTTACCAAATAATGTACATGTTTTTAAATGGGTGCCACAGTTCTATCTTTTAAGCAAAATAGATTGTAGTATTAACCATGGCGGTATTCATACCATAAATGAATGTATAAGCAATAAAGTGCCTATGCTAATTTATTCTGGTAAAAAATATGACCAAAACGGTAATGCAGCCAGAATTGCTTATCATGGTTTAGGTTTGATGGGCGATAAGGACATAGATACTTCAGACGAAATTCATTCAAAAATCAATACTATTTTGAATAATATTAACTTTCAAAAAGAAATGTTAACTACTTATACGATTTACAAAAGCTATGATGCAAAAAAAATATCTTCATATTTATAAAAACATGTATTATATTGCTGTGAAAAAGAAAAACTATGGTTGATGATTCTAAGGAAAAATCAAAAATTGAAGCTATTTATTCCCTTAGTACAATGCAGCAAGGGATATTGTTTCATCACTTAACTGCAAAAAAAGACCAAGGTTTTTTAAATGTACAGTGTACTTTAGATGGTAATTTAAATATCGATTTCTTAAAACAAGCTTGGGATTTAGCTATTAAGCGCCACCCTATTTTAAGAACTTCTGTACATTGGGAAAAAATAAAAAAGCCTATACAGCTTGTAAAACCTAATGGAAATATTGATTGGAATATTTTAGATTGGACTAATAAAAATGATGAAACCCAACAACAAAAGCTAGAAGCATTTAAGATTAATAATAAAAATACTGGTCTCAACTTTCAAAAAAAACCATTAGGAAAAGTAAGTTTAATTAAAACAAAAAAAGACTCGCATTACTTGATTTGGTGCTGCCATCATTTGCTATTAGATGGTTGGTCTTCTAGTATAATTTTAAAAGATATATTTACGTTTTACGATGCACTGGTTAATAATAAAAATGCTTTATTAGAGCCAATACCTAGTTATAAATCGTACCTCAATTGGTTAAAGGAAACCGATACAAATGCCGCTAAAAATTTCTGGACAAAAACATTTAAAGGTTTTAAAAACCCTTTTTTATTCAATAAAAACAATACAGCACTAAATACAACTGTAAATAATCATATCAATTTATCGACTGAAACTAGTCAAAAAGCACAAGCTTTAGCAAAAACAAATCAAGTTACTTTAAATACTTTGTTTCAAGGTTTGTGGGCTTTAATCATATCAAAATATTCAAATACTAAAGATATTACCTATGGGAATACGGTTTCGGGCAGATCGGGTGATTTTCCAAATATAGAGTTGCTAGCGGGCATGTTTGCTAATGTACTACCAGTAAGAACTTTAATCGAATTTAATTTGAGTATCAAAGATTGGCTTAAAAGTATACAGACGCAACAATTAGAAGCTAGAAAATATGAGCAGTTTACTACAGGAGAAATAACCGAATGGATTGATAGCAGTTCTGAAAACCTTTTTGATAGCCTTTTTATTTTTGAGAATTACCCTTGGGATGATATAAAAGCTGGAAATATTACTGTACACAGTTCGCAAAGTGGTATAACAACAACGTATCCGTTAACATTAACTGTAAAAACTGGTGACATTATTGAAATTTATTTATTCAGTGATGAATCGATTTTTTCAGATGACATAAATCATTGGATTTTAAACCGATTTGAAGAAATAATTAATCTTCTTTATAATAATCAATCCATAACAATTGAATCTATATTAGAAAATATAACCCCAATAAACTCTAATATATTTAATGAAACCATTGAAAAAACTAATGATGCAAGTCAAATAGTTAGTCCAAAAAATAAAACACAACTAGAGCTATTAAAAATTTGGGAAAACTTACTCAATAAAAATAATATTAGTATTACCGATAATTTCTTTGAAATAGGTGGAAAATCGTTATTAGCTATAAAGATGTTTACCCTAATTGAAAAAAAGCTAAAAATAAAAATATCACCAATCACCTTACTTGAATACCCAAATATTGAAGCACTTTCAAAATATATTATTGAAGATAAAAATAATACCCCTTGGAATTATGTTGTACCCATAAAAACCTCAGGAAGTAATAATCCCCTATTTTGTATTCATGGTGGTGGTGGCTATGTGTTTTTCTTTAACCCAATTGCTAATGCTTTAGACAAAGAAACACCTGTTTATGCCATACAACCATCTGGTATAAGTGGTAATGAAAAAATGCACCAAAACATTGAGGAAATGGCAAAGGATTATGCTAAAGAAATTAAGGATATTCAACCTAATGGGCCATACAATTTACTTGTGTATTGTTTTAGTCCAGCAGTAGGTATTGAAATTGCTGATGCTTTTAAAAAACAGGGAGACACTACAAACCTTATTGTTATAGATAGTATTATTAAACAAGAAGATTTCACAGATCCAACACGTATAAAAATGCGCCTTTCGGGGTTTTTTAAGCGACTAACTAGCAACCCAATTAGTGCAATAAAACTAATGATTTCGAATAATTATGAGCGTTTTCTAGAACCAACAGTTATCCAATTGTTTGCCTCTTCAAACAAAAAAAATCTTGAAAAAATAAAACAAAATTTAATACGGATTTACAAACTTTACAAATGGGATAAAAAGCATCCTGGTGTTACAAACTTAATTTTAACCGAAAAACCAGATAAAAAATTAAACCCAACTTATATTAATGCTTGGAACAGCATTACTACGCAAGATGTTAATGTGTTGTTTACAGAAGGTGTGCACCATCAACTATTTAGCTCGCCACATGCAGATTTATTGGCAGAAAAAATAGAGAAAGTAATGATTCAAGATAATTAATACCATGTTATCATTAATAAAAGTTAAACCTTTATTAGCGAATCAAGCTCATGTATGGCAAGTTAATTTTAGCAAGCAATCAGATAATATTTCTTTTTTTTTAAACTTGCTTTCTGATAATGAAAAAGAAAAAGCTTCAAAATTTCGTTTTAAAAAAGACCAAAACCAATTTATTATTTCCCGTGGAGTATTACGCGTTTTAAGTGCTTCCTATTTGAATACGAATGCAAAAGAAATTGAATTCAAATATGGTGAATATGGTAAACCTGAATTTGATTTTAATTGTGATTTAAAATTTAATATTTCCCATTCTGGCGATATAGGTGTGTTGGGTTTTGTTTTGAATTTTGATATTGGCGTAGATGTTGAAAAGATTAAAGAT
>NZ_CAXIBN010000171.1:0-6549 GCF_964021735.1 uncultured Wocania sp.
TTCCTCTCCTTCCTTTTGAGCATTATACCAAGCCTGCCATCTGGCCAAATAGTAATTCTTTAAAAGTCCACCCCATAATCTTGACGCATACTCGGTTAAACCACTTCCCCAGACCGTAATAATTCGCTTAGCATCCGATTCATAATAATCACTTTGCCCCTCATCCACTCCCCAACTTCTTGCTTTAGCAACCCATCTTTCTAAATTATATAAACTATGGTGGGATAACATGTCATCTATTTTAGTCACCAAATCAGAAATCTGTTCCATTTGTTTGTCAGATTCCATTACTGTTCTTTGGCTTATGTTACCCCTTAAATCCATTATCAATGAATCTGCAATAGCCATGTATTTGTATGTAGCCAATTCGATAAGATCATTTATATAAAGTTGATTGTTCTTATATGTCTCGTATTCTTCCAAAAACAAACTTAAAGCTTGATTAACATTCTGGTCTGCTTTAGGTATAACATGATAGGAACTTGCTAAAGTAACCGGATTAGACTGGATTCTGTTTACGGCATGATCTATTTCTTTATTATAAATAGAATTACATAACAACAACCAAGCTTCATACAATTTGTCCGATTTCATGCCATAACGGTTGTTGCAATATGAAACCAACCAATTTTTATAATCCAACGGTTCATTGTTCCACATGGCATCTGATACCAGCTCGTAAATCACCTCGTTGGTTTCTGTCCCTTCTGGAGAAAAACCGAAGGCTTTCAGTTTACCACCTGCTTTTCTTTTTGCTATCTCTGGAATTAAATGCCCGTATTGTGTTAATAAACCTCCTATTTGAGAAGCCCCTCCCCAATTTGGGATTACACTATACATCCAGCTCTTACCAAAAAAATCATCCATACTTTTATAAAATGGACTGGTCTCTGCATATAAATCCAATACCATCATCTTATCATCTGGAATCGTACTCAATAAGGCGCTTGCCCTGTCGTTGGTCCAAAATCCTTTATCCATAAATAACCAGCCCATCATTAGCCATGTTGCATCTTCATCGGCTTCAACAATCGATGTGTATATAGCGTTTCCAAATTCAGCTAATTCTTTTTGTAGGACTTCTTCAGATTCATCACTAACAGGGGGTCTTAACTCATTAAAGGCATCGGCCAAGAAAAAGTCGACCTCTCCAAATTCTTTTTTCCAAGTATCAATAAAATCTTTTCCAATCTTTTTATAATAAGGCGACAGAGGATGTAAAATATGCGTTGTATTATCTCCTTTAAAACCTACCCATCCATCAACATGCCTAACTTTAGCATCAGGAAATTTCGCTTCAAATTCCTTAGGAACAAACCCAGCAAAAGCAGAAGCGACAGGATGTATCCCAATGGATCGCATCTGCTTTAATATTTTCTTTTGAAGCGTCTTTGTTTTTTCGAAATAGTCACTTGGAATAGGGCCTCCGTGTTTATTAATGTTTCCCATTCTATGCCATGGTAAATAAGATGGTCCTGTAAAGTATTCTTCCAATTCTGTATTGGTGAACCCATATTTATGCCAAACTTCTTTCCAAATAGCTTCGGTTCCTATTGGAGCCAACATCATATTATAGCCATGTATAGCCATGATATCCAGATATTTTAGCCAATCTTCCCATTGATAGTAGGGTGTAGTATAACCAAAACCACAAATGTTATCCTGTAAGGTATATTGAAAAGGACACACCACACGCTTTTTTGTATAGTTAGGCCAAGTTTCGGGGATTTGAATATTATTTCCTCCCCATGAAATCATACTATTACAAGCCTCTTTGAGGTAAGTGTATGCACCTTTACATTGAGCCACTCCAGTATTTCCACCAACTTTTAGAATACCGTTTCTAGCTTCGATTTCATAAACCATCTTATTTGGGTTTAAGCTATCACTAGGTATGGAATAAAATTGTATCGCTTTTGCTCTTTCTCCAATTAGCCTATATAAAACTTCACTTGCCGGTGATTTTTCATGTTTGAAATTTGACTTCTGAGAACATCCCATAGCACATACGATAAGTATGAGCATAAAATTAAAATTCCTGAAAATATTTTTCATTTTTAAGTTTTTTTAGGGTACTATCTGAAGTAGGTTTCACTCTTTATCTTAAAATAACATTAAATAGAATGCCCTTAGACCTTTAGATCCACATCGAGAACCTTTCCACCTTTAAGCCTGCTTTTTTCTGCTTGAAATCCTATTAAATGGCTTTCCATAGAAGCTTCTATCGTGGAGGTTAACTGTGTGGAATCCTGTAGTTTTACGGCCCTTACAAAATCCCTTGCCAAACGCATATCGCCACCGCCATGACCATGACCAGCATAAATACCATCATTAATATCTTTAGCAGTCCAGTGTTTTTTCTCTCGTGTTCTAAAATCGAAAACCGTCATGCTATCCATATCACCAACTATATCACCCATAGTCCCCATGATGCGTGTGCGTCTGCCCCCATAACTGGTAAGGCCTTCCATAGAAAACGAAACCGTAATATCGTCTTCAAACTGCATGTTTACTATTTGGTGATCTACCACATTGTTATCGCAATGGTATACACAGCGACCGTAAGGACTGGTTTTTAAGAGTTCCATAACGGAATCCGTATCATGTTTTTCTAGTTTTAAATGATGTAAAAATGACTTTCGTTCTGCATAAATTTTTATAGCCGAAAAAGGGCATTCACGCTCCACGGCACAGCCATCGGTACAACGTTTTGTACTGCCTTTGGGTGCGTTTTCCGATTTGAACAATTTCAAGGAACCAAAAGAGGATACTTTTTTACAAGGTTTACCAACCAACCAGCGTATAATATCGGTGTCGTGACAAGATTTTGAAAGTATCATTGGGGTTGATATTTTAGAGTTGCCCCAATTACCTCGAACAAATGAATGCGACATGTGGATATGCTCCACCGGCTCGAAGTGCTGTACACTAACGACCTCTCCTATTTTACCCGAATCAATAATTTCCTTCATCTTCACAAAATAGGGTGCATAACGCAACACATGACATATACCTACAATTTTACCGTATTTGCGCTGTTGTTTTAAAATATCATAACACTCGTCCCAAGTTTGGGCTATGGCCTTTTCCAGTAATACATCATATCCCATCTCAATCGCTTTCATCGCAGGACCGTAATGCAGAGCATCTGGTGTTGTAATAATAACGGCATCTGCGAACTTGGGGCCTTCAAATACATGTTCCCAAGTAATAAATTGATTGTTTTTGGGGATGCTATGGGATTTGGAAAAGTTATTCCTTCTATAATCAATTGGTTCTGCTACGCCTATAATATTCAACTCTTTGGAATTTTGAAGAGCATAACCAGCATACACATTGCCTCGTCCACCAGCCCCAAGCACAATAGCAGTAACGGGGGTCTCAAAATGTAGCGATTCTAAAGCTTTTTCTTCAATATACTGTGTTTTTGCAGTTTCCTTTGTACTGGCACTAACAACATCTATTGCTCCAACAGTTACTGCTGCCGATCCCAAACCTATCCGTTTTAATGCTTCCCGTCTACTGAAATTACTTTTCATCTTTATATGTTTTTATAAATTTCACTTTTCAAAATACGATCTAAAGGTTAAGCTACTTATTTTCAAACTCAATTTCTTCCAATGTTTTATTTGTAGTTTCAAATAAAAACGTTTTGAAGAAAAAGAATCCTAAAAGCGTCATTATGGAAAAGAAGGCAAAACAATAGCCAATGCCTTTACCTTCGCTAAAAGCGCCTACTACTATTGGAAACAAAAACGTAATGGAGCCATTTACGATCCAGTTTGAAAAAGACCCAATGGCCATACCGCGCGACCTGATATTATTTGGAAATATCTCTGCCAATAGCACAAATACGACTGCTCCCATTGACGATGCAAAAAATGCCACATAGCAAATAAGGATACCCAATAACAACCAGCCTTCAGTATTACCTGTGTAAAATGCCCACGAAAAAACAGCTAGGGATATGGTCATTCCAAGGGTTCCAACATACAATAGTTTTTTCCTTCCTATTTTGTCAATCAAACTCATCGCCAATATGGTAAAAACCAAATTTGTAGCACCAAGGATGACGGTTTGCCCTATGGCAGAATCTGTTGAAAAACCGGCAGCTCTAAAAATATCAGTTGCATAATAAAAAACTATGGCAACACCTGTAAACTGACTAAACAATCCTATGCAAATCCCTATTGATGTAAATTTCAGGTTAGGTTTTTTAAATAGTTGCTCTTGTTTCCCTTCCTGTTCCAATTTTATAGATGCTTCAATTTCTGAAATAATACTTTGTGTATCTGTATCGGGATTTACATCTTTAATGGTTTCCTTGGCTTCTTCATGGTTTCCTACTTGCATTAACCAACGTGGACTTTTACGGACTTTATAGAGTAAAATGAGGAATATCAATGCCGGTATGGTTTCGGAAATAAACATATAACGCCAATTGTTTTTCCCTGTATCGATTAGGAGGTAATCTACAAAAAAGGCCACCAATATACCTACTACCAATGCCAATTGAAAGGTTATTATGAGTCGTCCCCGATGTGTTGCCGGAGCTATTTCTGAAATGTAAATAGGAGATAATACCGAAGCCGCACCAACGGCTAATCCGCCAATAAATCGAAATAGAATAAAACTATTGATTTCTGGTGCAAGTCCTGTACCGATAGCAGAAACCAAAAACAACAACGCAGAAAGTTTTAGCATTTCCCTCCTCCCGTATATATCACCTGGTTTACCTATACCTATAGCTCCAATTATACATCCTAATAACGCTGAACTTACTGCCCAACCCGTCATAACATCACTTAATTGAAAAAACGATTTAAAAAAAGGGAGAGCTCCGTTAATAACGGCAGTATCAAACCCATATAAAAGGCCTCCAATTGCTGCGACCAAGGTGTATAAAATTAGTTTTCCTTTCATGTGTTTATATTTATTACTTATCAATGATTAAAAGATCATCTATAATTTTTTTCAAATCATCAACAACCAATTTCGAAATTTGCTTCCCTTTTTCTAAAGTTCCATATTCTGGATTGCCAAAAACGCCATTGGTGGTCATTTCTTTTGTAGATCTATAATAGGAAGCTTTAGCACCTCGTAACATATCGCCTTCACTCCAAGAGAACGTTTTTGTATGCTTACCTTTTTCAATTTTATCAGGATGAACTAAATGAGGTGCAATCAACAACATGAGAGAGGTTTCAAATTCCCCAGCATGTCCAACGCCACCTTTACCACTTTCATTTAAAGTGAATAAGGCATCAGATGCTAGTTTCCACCAGGTAACCATAATGATGTTTGTAGTGGGGTTATCATAGCCTAACTTTTCTACTAAAACTTGCCCAACAGCCTGATTTCCGCCATGACTATTTAATAGAATAATATTTGTAAACCCATGCTGTATGACGGATTTTACAATGTCTTCCACTTGTCTAATAAATGTATCATGGCTAATGGTAAGTGTTCCCGAAAAATCCATATGATGCGAAGAGCATCCTATACTGATAGAAGGTAGCACTAGTACCTTATCAGGGATGGCTTTGTGTAGCTCATTAACAAAATGTTCTCCAATTAATCTATCGGTTGCTAGTGGTAAATGCTTTCCGTGCTGTTCTGTAGCTGCCATAGTAAGTATAACTGGTGTGTTTTTAGCTATCTTACTTAATTCTAAACTTGTTAGTTGATCCCAAATCATAATCGTATGTTTTCTTATTTTTTAGCAGCCCACATCTCAATCTCAACAACCAAATTCATTAGTAACCCTGTTTGGACTGCTGTACGAACGGGCTTGGGGTCTTTAAAGTAATCTTTATAAACGGCGTTAAATCTTGGCCAATCGGCTAAGTCTTTTATAAATACATTTACTTTAAAGACATCGTTTAGAGTACATCCAGCTGACGCTAATTGTATACTGCAATTATCCATCATGTAAACCGTTTGTTCCTCTATAGTATCACCTATAACATTTCCTTGCTTATCTATTGCAGCTTGCCCTGAAATAACAATTAATTTATTAGGATTTACCTCTAAAACTGGAGAATAAGGCCCTGCGGTAACATGCTGACCTGCATTTGCTGGCATCTGTTTTGCCGCTTGTAGATTAGAGTTGGAATTTAAATTAAAAAATGGTAAATACCCCGTAAATCCAACTATCTTCCAGTGTCCATTTATTATTCTACACCTATAAAGTGTTTGCCAATTGGTTTCTACATAACTTCCATCTGCCTTTTTTATATCACCTACAAACTTTTTATGTAATAAGGCCGCATTACCTATAATTTCTATGTCTTGTAATATGGTTACTCTATGTAATGCTTCGGCTACATCCTCTCCCCAAGCTGTTTCATGAAACTCTTTAGCTTGTTGAAGCCATGAGGTTTTGTAGCTTTCTAAATTAGGAAAACTTAATTTCCATTGATCTATATTTTGAGATTTCCCTCCATCAATTCCCATAAAACCTTCTTCATGAAAATCATTTTCGACCATTTTCCAGTCTTGGTTTACAAAAGCCTCAATATCTCTTTTGACCACCATGTCCCAAATTTC
>NZ_CAXIBN010000172.1:0-6546 GCF_964021735.1 uncultured Wocania sp.
GACCCTCTCCTTAAAAGGGAGATGCTCTACCAACTGAGCTACCAGGTCATTATTTCAAGAGTGCTAGCATTATTGCTGTTAGCGGGTGCAAATATAAAATGTTTAATTAATAAAACAATACTTTTTTTAAAGAAATTTTCGTTTTTTTGCATGACTTAATCGTATGTTTTTAATAATCAATTTATAGCGTAAAAATGATTGTAGTTTTAATTGGGTATATGGCTTCTGGAAAGTCGACTTTAGGTAGGATTTTGGCAGAGAAATTAAATTACAATTTTATAGACTTAGATGACTATATAGAAGAACAAGAGCAGACTTCAGTAAATGAAATTTTTAAATTAAGAGGCGAAATATATTTTAGAAAAAAAGAAACACAGTATTTAAAAGCTATTTTAAAGAATAACACGAATACCATTTTATCTTTAGGTGGCGGAACCCCTTGTTATGGTAATAATATGGAAGTTATTTTAAAATCGGAGGATGTAGTTAGTATTTATTTAAAAGCATCAATACCAACTTTGGTTAGTAGATTGAAAAACGAAAAAGCTAAACGCCCATTAATAGCACATATTAAAACTGACGATTTACTTTCTGAATTTATAGGAAAGCATTTATTTGAGCGCTCACAGTTTTATAATCAAGCGGAAAAAACTATTTCAACAGATAATAAAACTGAACATAAAATTATTGAAGATTTACTTTTTAAACTACTCTAAAACAGCTTCAAAGTTTTTACCTTCTAGAATTACACTTACATGTTCGTGTAAGGAGGTAGATAATGAAATACCTTTAAAATCTGCTTTAACAGGATATTTTTTATGATTTCTATTTACCAAAACAGCCGTTTTAAATTGCTTTAAAGGCACATCCAAAAAATGCTTAACACTATAAATTAGTGTAGTACCAGAGTTTAAAACATCATCTATTAAAACTAAAGATTTATTTTTATAATCATTTGGAGAGATAGATGTTTTAATTTCTAACGAAGGATTTTTTTTATCAATACTAACTTTGCATAGTATTGGGTTAATATCAGAAATTTTACTAAGTACTGTTTTTAATTTCTTTGCAAGAATATACCCATTACTCCCAATTCCAGCTAAAATAACCTCGGTCTCATTAACATTATTTTCGTATATCTGAAAAGCTATACGTCTTATTTTGTGATTAATTTCGTTATGTGTTAAAATCACATTATTCTTAGCTGTCATAATATGTGTAAGTTAAATTAAAGCTTAAAATTAATCATTTTCATCAGTAAAATCATCAATATCTCTTCGGTCTTTTTTTGTAGGTCTTCCAACACCCTTTTTTCTATAATAATCTTTTGCATACTTTAAAAGTTCCTGAGCTTCAAATTGCTCTTTTGGGGTTAGATCTGTTCTATAAATATCTACCAATTTTGCACCAATTCTACTCTCAGGAATATCATTAACTCTTAATTTATAATTAATTTGATTCTTTCTTAGTTCAATTATGTCTTGAGCAAATACCTCTCTACTAGGTTTAACAGCATCGTTATTTACTTTAACCTGACCTTTTTTACAAGCTGTTGTTGCTATCGATCTGGTTTTGTAATACCTAACACACCATAAATACTTATCAATTCGCATACAATTATTCTAAAAACTACGTTAATGTTGTTGTGCAAAACTATATTAAAATTGTATCTTGCGGCTCAAAAATAAGCAATAATGAGAAAAGGAAAAGTAGCTTTATCTATTTTATGTTTAGTAGTTGGATTTTTATCTTGTAATAAAGATGACGGAGGCGGTGGTATTACTGAAATTGAATTAAGAGACCGAACAGAACAACAAGCTAAAGATAAAGATTCTTTAATTAAGTATTTAAGCACCCATTACTATAATGCAGGTGATTTCGAAGGAAATCCAAATCCTAAGAGTGCAGATTTAATTATAAAAAAAGTACCAGAAAGTGGCATATTGCCAAATGCTACAGATAAGGTTTTATATACTGATGATGGTAATAATGATAATGATGCAGTTAAAACGAAAACGGTAGTTTTTAAAGAAACAACTTATGAGTTTTATATTCTTGATTTAAACCCAAAAGAAACTGGAACATCTCCTAATTTTTCGGACCAAATTCGTTTGAATTATGAAGGATTTACGCTTGATGATAAAGTCTTTGATAGTGCGGTAACACCAGTAGATTTTGATTTAGTATCATTAATTCCTGGGTGGAGAAAAGTGATGCCATTTTTTAAAGCAGCAGAATCGTTTGCTAATAATGAAGATGGAACGGTTGATTATATGAATCATGGTGTAGGCGTTATGTTTTTGCCATCTGGTTTAGCTTATTTTAGTCAAGCGCAAGGAGGAATTCCTGCATATAGATCAATTGCTTTTAAATTTGATTTGTTTCAAACCGCAATAGCCGATCATGATAATGATGGGATACCTTCTTATTTAGAAGATATAAATGGCGATGGTGAATTTACCATAAATACTGATGCTGATACTAAAGATGGAGATGATACAGACTCAGATAATATTCCTAATTATTTTGATTTAGATGATGATGGCGATGGTGTACCAACAATTAATGAGTTGGAGTCTAAAACATATAGTATTAATACTAATCAGGGAGAAGAAGAACCTGTTCTTGGTGCTAAAGAGTTTAAAATTAGCAGATCTGAAAGTGAAGGTATTATAACTTTAAAAACTGTTACAATTAAAGATTCTAATAGCGATGGTATTGATGATTATCTGGATAAAGACATTGCAATAAACTATAACGAATAATAGTATATAAAATTTTGTTCATAAATAAAAAACCTCGCTATTAGTGAGGTTTTTTATTTAAAAAACTTATCCTATTAATTATGCTTATAGAATAAGCGATAAACTTAAAATTAACTGATCTGGACGTGTGTCTAATCTACTTGTTCCTACATTATTATTTTCTAAAAATTTAGCTTCGTTATTGCTAAACCCTCTTTCGTACCTTACATCTATACCAAGTTTGTTTAGATTAAGACCTATACCAAAGTTTAGTCCAACAGATAAATCATTATCAATATCATTAATAGAGATTCCATCAAACTCAGAGTCTAAAATATATTGAAATGATGGCCCTCCAAAAACACTAATAGGACCTAAAACTTTTAAACCTACTAATAGAGGAGCATCAATTTTTTGCATTTTAAAGTCATCATTTGCATAATCACTTTTTGTGCTCGTGTAAACGAGCTCGGGTTTGAAATAAACTTGCTTTCCAAATTTTCCAAATACCCCAAAGTGATACCCAATGTTTCTATCAGGATTTTCGGCATTGTTACTTACAGATTCAAAATAATTGCCATTGGCATTGTAGTTTAAACCTGCTTTAAAACCAAAACCACTTGCAGTTTGAGCGTAAGTAGTTGTAGATATTGATACTAAAAATAATAAGGTAATAAAAAATGAATTCTTCATAATTGTTCGTTTTTTGTGATTTCGAGTATAGTATCAAAAACGTTGCCAAACGAAAATTATTTCTTTAATAAAGATTTATTTTAAAATAAAAAGGGTTCTTTTAATTGAATAAAAGAACCCTTTTCTAAATTATATTATTGTTATTTTCTTTTAATAACGGCTTGTGCTTTTTCAATTATAGTTGCACTGTTTAAACCATACTTTTCCATAAGTTGAGCTGGTGTGCCAGATTCCCCAAAAGTATCGTTGGTTGCAACAAACTCTTGCGGAGTTGGTTTGTGTAATGCTAAAGTTCTTGCAACACTTTCTCCTAACCCCCCTAAAAAGTTATGCTCTTCAGCAGTAACAATACAACCCGTTTTTGCAACAGAATCTAAAATAGCCTTTTCATCTAAGGGTTTAATGGTATGTATATTTATTACTTCGGCAGAAATTCCTTTTTCATGTAACACTTTAGAGGCTTCTAAGGCTTCCCAAACTAAATGCCCTGTGGCAACAATAGTTACATCTGTTCCTTCAGTAAGCTTTATAGCTTTACCAATTTCAAATGTTTGATTTTCTGGAGTAAAAACAGGAACTGCTGGTCGTCCAAATCGTAAATATACTGGTCCGTCGTGCTCTGCAATAGCAATAGTTGCTGCTTTGGTTTGGTTATAATCACAGGTATTAATTACGGTCATACCTGGAAGCATTTTCATTAATCCGATATCTTCAAGAATTTGATGTGTTGCTCCATCTTCACCTAAAGTTAATCCAGCATGCGATGCACATATTTTCACATTTTTACCTGAATATGCAATAGATTGACGTATTTGATCGTAAACTCTCCCTGTCGAAAAGTTTGCAAAGGTTCCAGTAAAAGGAATTTTACCTCCAATAGTTAAGCCTGCGGCAATCCCCATCATGTTAGCTTCGGCAATCCCAATTTGAAAGAAACGCTCTGGGTTTTCTTTAATAAATTGATCCATTTTTAAAGACCCAATTAAATCGGCACAAAGTGCTACAACATTAGGGTTGGTTCTACCAAGTTCTGTTAATCCAGCACCAAATCCGCTTCGAGTATCTTTTTTTTCTGTGTATGTATATGTTTTCATTTTTTCTTTGGATTGATGGTTAGTAGTCGCCTAAAGTTTCTGCATTTTGAGATAAAGCATTGGCTAACTGCTCATCGTTTGGTGCCTTACCATGCCATGCGTGAGTATGCATCATAAAATCAACACCATTACCCATCATGGTTTTTAATAACACACATACTGGCTTTCCTTGTCCTGTTTCGGCTTTAGCTTTAGCCATTCCTTTTAGTATAGCCTCAATATTATTGCCTTCTTCAATTTCTATAACAGTCCAATCAAAAGCTTCAAATTTAGCTTTAATACTTCCCATTGGTAAAACATCATCAGTAGCACCATCAATTTGCTTTTCGTTTAAATCTACAGTTGCGATTATATTATCTATTTTTTTAGCTGATGCATACATAATAGCTTCCCAATTCTGACCTTCTTGCAATTCGCCATCGCCGTGTAAAGAATACACTAAATGGGTATCGCCATTTAATTTTTTTGCTTGGGCTGCTCCTAAAGCTACACTCATGCCTTGGCCTAATGAACCAGAAGCGATACGAATACCTTCTAAACCTTCGTGAGTAGTTGGATGCCCTTGTAAACGCGAATTAATCAATCTAAATGTGTTTAATTCATCTACAGAAAAATAACCTGTTCTTGCTAACACACTGTAATAAACTGGTGAGATATGTCCGTTTGATAAAAAGAAAAGGTCTTCACCAATACCATCCATATCAAAATGGTCTTTTCTATCCATAATTTCACTGTAAAGTGCAACAAAAAATTCTGCACATCCTAATGAACCACCTGGGTGACCAGAATTTACTTTATGCACCATTCGTAAAATATCTCTACGAACCTGCGTTGTTAAATCTTCTAATTGTTGTGTGTTTGGCATGTTTAAATTATTAGTTTTTTGCGCGACAAAAATAATCTTTTAAATACCCTTAACAAAATTGAAATGATGCATTTATTAACGAAATATGATGATTTGCTAACAATTGAAAATTTTATTCTGAAATTCATTATGAATAATGTTTTTACGCTTCGTAAAAGATGTTTTATATGTATAAAATTTATTAAATGTTTAAGAGCATAAGCCGTTTTGTTATTTATCTTTACTTCTATATTTTATTTTAAGCAGGAATAAGTTAACCTACAATAATTAGGCATTAAAATTAATTTAGAATTAAAAAAATATGTAGGTTTGCCGACGACAGATTTTTGATTATGACATTTGAATTAAAAGCTAAAGATTCTCAAAGTAAAGCTAGAGCAGGAAAAATTACTACAGACCACGGCGTTATTGAAACACCTATTTTTATGCCTGTTGGTACGGTTGCTACGGTTAAAGGGGTGCATCAGCGTGAGTTGAAAGAAGAAATTAATCCTGATATAATTCTTGGAAATACTTACCATTTATATCTACGTCCGCAAACTCATATTATTGAAAAAGCTGGTGGATTACATAAATTTATGAATTGGGATAGAAATATTTTAACTGATTCTGGAGGGTATCAAGTATATTCACTTTCTGCAAATAGAAAAATAAAAGAAGAAGGTGTAAAATTTAAATCTCATATAGACGGAAGCTACCATACGTTCACACCAGAAAATGTTATGGAAATTCAGCGCACTATTGGAGCAGATATTATTATGGCTTTTGATGAATGTACACCATATCCTTGTGATTATAATTATGCCAAACGCTCGATGCACATGACACATCGTTGGTTAGACCGCTGTATAAATCATTTAGAAAAAACGCCATTAAGATACGATTATAGTCAAGCATTTTTTCCAATAGTACAAGGCAGTACGTATAAAGATTTGCGTAAGCAGTCTGCTGAATATATTGCAAATTCTGGAGCTATTGGTAATGCTATTGGAGGTTTGTCTGTAGGTGAGCCAGCCGAAGAAATGTATGCCATGACCGAAGTTGTAACCGATATTCTTCCAGAAGATAAACCACGATATTTAATGGGCGTTGGTACGCCAATCAATATTTTAGAAAATATTGCGTTAGGTGTAGATATGTTTGATTGTGT
>NZ_CAXIBN010000173.1:0-6514 GCF_964021735.1 uncultured Wocania sp.
GAAGCATGAGGAATTGTATCGAGAAGTATTTAATATTCAAAATTAAATGGCAAAAACAAAAGCAAAAAAGGAAACAAAAGATACGCAAGATTTTTCAAAATATATCCGTTGGTTTTGGATGTTGTTTTCAGGAGGTATTCTTGTGGTAATACTTATATTTTTAGCAGCTTCATGGGGTTGGCTTGGAGAAATGCCGGATCATACCCAATTGGAAAATCCTAAAACCCATTTGGCAACTGAGATTATTTCATCTGATGGTGAAACCTTAGGAAAATTTTATTTTAATGATAATAGAACACCTGTAGGTTATGACGATTTATCTCAACATTTAGTAGATGCATTAATCGCTACTGAAGATGCCCGTTTTCATGAGCATTCTGGTATTGATGCCCGGGGCACATTAAGAGCCTTTGCCTTTTTAGGAAAAAGAGGAGGTGCCAGTACAATTTCTCAGCAATTAGCACGACAACTATTTATTGGTGTAAGATCCAAAAAATGGGATAAGTATACTCAAAAAATAAAAGAATGGGTTATCGCAACACGTTTAGAGCGCCAGTATACTAAAGAAGAAATTATGGCACAATATTTCAACATTTATGATTTTGGTAATAATGGTGATGGTATTCGAAGCGCATCTCGTATTTATTTTGATAAAGAACCTATTGACTTGGATATAAAAGAAGCTGCTATGTTGGTTGGTATGTTTGTTAATTCAGCATTATATAACCCAAGAAGGAATTCAGTAGGTGTAAAAAACAGACGCAATGTGGTGTTGTCTCAGATGGAAAAATATGGTTACATAACTGAAACCATTAAAGATTCACTTCAAAAAACAGATTTAGATTTAAATTATACACCACAATCTCACCGTGATGGAATTGCTACTTATTTTAGGGGATATCTATCTGGTTTTATGAAAGATTGGATAAAAAAGAACCCAAAACCAGATGGTACTAAATGGAGTTTATATAACGATGGTTTAAAAATATATACTACCATCGATTCTCGTATGCAAAAATATGCAGAAGATGCAGTACAACAACACATGCCTAGGCTACAAGCTGAGTTTTTCCATCAAAACACACCCGATAGAAATCCCACAGCACCATTTTTAGATTTAACTAAAGGCGCTATTGATACTTTACTACGAAATTCTATGAGGCAATCAGAGCGTAGGAGGCACATGAAGTACGATTTAAAAAAATCTGATAAAGAAATTGAAGCTTCATTTTATAAGCCAGTTCAAATGACTGTTTTCGAATGGAAAGATGGTAAGCCTTCAGAAAGAGATACTATAATGAAGCCTATCGATTCTATACGTTATTACAAATCGTTTTTGCGAACAGGTATGATGTCTATGAATCCACAAACAGGTCATGTAAAAGCTTGGGTTGGAGGAATGAATTATAGGCATTTTCAATACGATATGGTAAAACAAGGCAAGCGTCAAATAGGCTCTACTTTTAAACCTTTAGTTTATGCTACAGCCATAGATCAGTTGCATTTATCTCCTTGCAACGAATTTCCAGATACCCCTTTTTGTATAGAAGCAAATAAACATGGAAATGTAAAAGAATGGTGCCCTAAAAATTCTGGAGGCGATAATGATTATGGAGGAAACAGAACATTAAAAAACGCCTTAGCAAACTCTGTTAATACCATTACAGCTAGATTAATTGATAAAGTTGGACCACAAACCGTTGTAGACTTAGCTAGAAAATTAGGTATAGAGTCTGATATTCCTCCAGTGCCATCTATTGCTTTAGGAACTCCAGATTTAAGTGTATACGAAATGGTTGGCGCCTACTCAACCTTTGCTAATAAAGGCGTGTATACAAAACCTGTTATGGTAACTAGTATTGAAGATAAAAACGGTACTATTTTATATCAATTTACACCAGAAACTAACGATGTATTAAGTGAAGAAACAGCCTATGTAACCGTAAAACTTATGGAAGGTGTTACACAATCAGGTTCAGGAGCTCGTTTACGAACAAAAGGAGCAGATGCCTATAGACCAGATTATAGAGAAGTGGTTACAGGCTATCCTTACGAATTCGAGAACCCAATAGCTGGAAAAACAGGAACAACACAAAACCAAAGTGATGGATGGTTTATGGGTATGGTACCTAATTTAGTTACTGGTGTTTGGGTAGGCGGCGAAGAAAGATCGGTTCATTTTAAAAGTATTACTTATGGTCAAGGTGCTGCAATGGCATTGCCAATTTGGGGTGTTTATATGAAAAGCTGTTATGCAGATGAAAGCTTAAACATTTCTAAAGCAGACTTTGAAGAACCAACAAACCTTTCAATACTTGTTGATTGCGCCAAGGCTAAAGATAAAACTGTTATTGATGATGCAAGCGATGAGATTCCTGATGATTTAGATTTTAATTAATTACATAGATTCTTATACACAATATTTAATTGTATTCTTAAAAATTCAAGCCATTCTTTTAGAATGGTTTTTTATTTGATAATATTTTGATGTTATTATTCAATTATTCGTAATTTTATGCAACATAAAAAGAAACTTAATGATTAATAAGAAAGTAGCCAACGTTCAAGAAGCTCTTCAAGGCGTTAAAGATAATATGACTTTTATGCTTGGTGGTTTTGGACTTAGTGGTATTCCTGAAAATGCTATTGCAGAATTAGTAAAACTTGGAGTAAAAGGATTAACCTGTATTTCTAACAATGCAGGAGTTGATGATTTTGGATTGGGCTTATTATTACGTAAACATCAAATAAAAAAAATGGTGTCGTCTTATGTGGGAGAAAATGATGAGTTTGAACGACAAATGCTTTCGGGAGAATTAGATGTTGAGTTAATCCCTCAAGGTACATTAGCAGAACGTTGTCGTGCAGCACAAGCAGGTTTTCCTGCTATTTATACGCCTGCAGGTTTTGGGACAGAAGTTGCCGATGGTAAAGAAACACGAGAATTTAACGGAAAAATGTATGTTTTAGAACATGCCTTTGATGCTGATTTTGCTTTTGTAAAAGCATGGAAAGGTGATGCAGCTGGTAATTTAATTTTTAAAGGCACTGCTAGAAATTTCAATCCTAATATGTGCGGTGCAGCAAAAATAACAGTTGCTGAGGTAGAAGAGTTAGTGCCTCTTGGAAGCTTAGATCCAAATCAGATACACATTCCAGGAATTTTTGTGCAACGTATTTTCCAAGGAGAAACATATGAAAAGCGCATTGAACAAAGAACAGTTAGACAAAGAGATTGATTATGTTAGATAAAACAGGTATAGCAAAGCGAATAGCTAAAGAAGTAAAAGATGGTTATTATGTTAATTTAGGAATTGGTATTCCTACGTTAGTTGCAAATTATGTGAGAAACGATATTGAAGTTGAATTTCAAAGTGAAAATGGTGTTTTAGGTATGGGGCCATTTCCTTTTGAAGGAGAAGAAGATGCTGATATTATTAACGCAGGTAAACAAACTATAACCACATTGCCCGGAGCTAGTTTTTTTGATTCTGCTATGAGCTTTTCAATGATTCGTGGTCAACATGTAGATTTAACCATTTTAGGAGCGATGGAAGTTGCTGAAAATGGGGATATTGCTAATTGGAAAATTCCAGGGCGTATGGTAAAAGGCATGGGAGGTGCCATGGATTTGGTTGCAAGTGCCGAAAACATTATTGTAGCCATGATGCATACTAATAAAAAAGGTGAGTCAAAACTATTAAAAAAGTGTTCGTTACCATTAACTGGTGTTGGTTGTGTGAAAAAGGTAGTCACCAATTTAGCTGTTTTAGAAGTAACAGAAAATGGGTTTAAACTTTTAGAGCGCGCACCTGGAGTAACTGTTGAAGATATAAAAAATGCTACTGAAGGCACATTAATTATTGTAGGCGATATTCCTGAAATGAGTTTGTAAAAATAAGATGACCGACTAAAAGCATGCTAAATGTTAAAATAATTTACACTTTATCGATTTTATATGTTTTTAATCTGATTATTTAAAAATAAGTTCCATATTTACTGTCCCAAATTAACCAAGTCAAATTTAAGATTTTCCCAAATCTATCATTAAACTTAACCTACAGAATTATGGAATCAAATCTACCTGAACAACCTACATTTAATGAAAGCAAATTAAAAGAAACACTTAGAGAAAATTTAAGGTTTTTAAAAAGCTTGCTGTATTTAACTAAAAAAGTATTTATGCTATAATTTTAAGATAGCATAAATACTTTTTTAGTTTTATTAAAGATAATATCTACACTATTTAATTCCTTTTTATCACTTATGGTCTTAGCTAATAATTGAGCAAACGTACATTTGGATCATCTAGTAAATTTAAAAATTTTGAGTTTTGCAAAAAAGCAGTTTTAAGCAAAAAATGATTCGTTGTATTATTATGAGTTTAATTTGTAAAACTATAGTTATATCTAGACTACTATTTAATTCTTCTATATTAATAAATTATAGATTATTTTGTTTACTATAAAAGCTTCGACCGCTGAGTTTTTTTAGATTTATTGAATAATAATAATTTTTATAAAGAAAAAACACAAAAAGTAAGCTTTTTCTACAAATAAATTATGGGTTATCCGTAAAAAACCATATTGAATAAAAATTATCCATAAAAAACATTTTTAATCTTTAAAAAACTACTATTTTCAAACTAACTTTTAACCAAATAGCCAACCCTATGAAAAAATTATTACTATCACTTATAATCTTATTGAATGTTACTTTTGTGTTCTCTCAAAAGAATGATGCGCAGAAAGCAGAAAAATACTTGTCTACTAAAGGCGAATTAACCTTTACGTTTAAAGTTAGTAGCCAACATGAAATCGATAATTATACTAAAGACTTCTCTATAGTAAACTATGATTCGAAAACTAAAACGGTTAAGGCTTGGGCAAATGAAAAACAATTTAGAGTATTTGAATCTAAAAACATTCCTTTTCAAGTCCCAGTGAGCGAAAATGAAGTAGATGCAAATTTAATTTATGATAATAAATCTAAATCTTCAAAAGGTCTTTCGGCAAAAGGTCTTGCCAACACGCTTACTTTTCCTGTAGCTAATTATCCAACTTATGCTCAATATGCTCAACAAATGCAGGATTTTGAAAATGATTACCCTACTTTGGTTGATAAATTTAGTATTGGTACAACGACTCAAGGCGACAAAGAATTATTATTTGTGAAAATATCAGATAATGTTGCAACTGACGAGCAAGAACCAAAACTATTGTTTACTTCATCTATGCATGGTGATGAAATTGCAGGCTATCCTATGATGTTAAGTTTAATAGATTATATTTTAACGGTATATTCAAATCCTGGACATGCAGATCATGCAAGAGTTAAAAACTTAGTAGAAAATGCTGAAATTTGGATTAACCCTAACGCTAATCCAGATGGAACATATCATAATAGTACTAGCAATACTTCGGTTGTCAATGCCAGAAGGGGCAATGCTAATAACGTAGATTTAAATAGAAATTATCCTGATAACGTACAAGGAGCTCATACCGATGGCAATGCGTACCAAACAGAAACTTTAGCGTTTATGGCTCTGGCCGATGCAAATCATTTTGTTATTTCTGCCAATTTTCATGGTGGTACCGAATTGGTAAACTATCCTTTTGATAATGCTTATGTTAGTCAATACACACATCCTGACGGGAATTGGTTTGAATTTACAGGTGTTGAATATGCAACTCATGCGCAAAATGATAGCGATGCTTTAGGAGATACAACATACATGACCGCTGATGATGACAGTAATGTATACCCTAGCCCTGGTGTAACTCATGGTGCAGAATGGTATCGTGTTTATGGAGGCAGACAAGATTTTATGAACTTTTACCACCAGTGTAGAGAGATTACTGTAGAACTATCGGATACCAAAATTTTACCCGAAAGCCAATTGGTAAATTATTGGCTTTACAATCGTGATGCATTGTTAGATTATTTAACTCAAGGCACTTATGGTTTTAGAGGAGCTGTAAAAGATGCTAATACAAACAATTCTATTGATGCCACAGTAACTATTGTTGGTCATGATGCTTATGGTTCGCATACTGTAACAGATATTTCTCACGGCGATTATTATAGACCAATAAAAGCAGGAACCTATGATATTCTTTTTGAAGCACCTTGCTACCAATCAGTTACTTTAACTGGTCAAACAATTTCAGATTATCAAACGCTTACATTAGCAGATGTTTTATTAACACCAATTGGAGCGGTTGCTCCTACGGGATTAAATGCTTTTAATTTAGGTGCAACATCTGTATCATTAAGTTGGGATGCTACTTCTGGTGCAACTTACGATTTAAGGTATAGAGAAGTGGGATCGTCTACTTGGACAGATGTAAACGGGCTAACAGATGCTTCTACTAATTTAACAGGTTTAACCGCCCTAACACAATACGAAGCTCAAGTTAGAAGTAATTGTAATGGAGGAAGTAGTTCGCCTTATAGTGCTTCTGTCAATTTTACAACTACAAATGTACAGTTAAATTATTGTGCTTCTAGTGGA
>NZ_CAXIBN010000174.1:0-6488 GCF_964021735.1 uncultured Wocania sp.
CTATTTAGCAAATAAATCACAGATAGAATATTCCGCAGGAATGTTAGTAAGTCGGCAATGACCAAGCAATTAATTATACATATTGTGTTACTGGGAGAATGGAAATAAATTGTTTATACCCGTCATTAAACGAATTTAGTTAATTTTTTTACAAAATAAAATATCATCAAAAGCAATTTACTTTTCAACCGCAGTCAACTCCGCAATTTTACAAATAACTTGGGTTGCTTTTATCATGCTTTCAACAGGTACATACTCATAGCGTCCATGAAAATTATGTCCGCCAGCAAAAATATTAGGACACGGTAATCCCATATAACTTAACTGTGAACCATCGGTACCACCACGAATGGCTTTTATAAGCGGTTCGATATCTAATTGTTTCATGGCTTCTTCGGCAATATCTACAATATGCATTACCGGTTCTACCTTTTCTTTCATATTGTAATATTGATCTTTTATGTCTACAACAATAGCTTCTATTCCATATTGCGAGTTTAACTCAGCTGCTAATTTTTCAAATAATGCTTTTCTAGCTTCAAATTTCTCTTTATCGTGGTCGCGAATTATATATTCTAAAATAGTTTCTTCAACATCTCCATGGATATTATGTAAATGGAAAAACCCTTGATAGCCTTCAGTATGTTCAGGTGTTTCTAAACGCGGTAACGAGTTAATAAACTCGGTAGCGATGTACATAGAATTTATCATTTTTCCTTTGGCATATCCTGGATGCACAATTTTTCCTTTAACTTTTACTTTAGCCCCAGCGGCATTAAAATTTTCATATTCTAATTCTCCTATTTGGCTACCATCCATAGTGTAAGCCCAATCTGCACCAAATTTTTCGACATCAAACTTATGTGCACCACGACCTATCTCTTCATCTGGCGTAAAACCAACTCGAATCTTTCCGTGTTTAATTTCTGGGTTCTTAATTAAGTATTCCATTGCCGAAACAATTTCACAAATACCGGCTTTATCATCAGCGCCTAAAAGGGTTGTGCCATCGGTAGTAATTAAAGTTTGTCCGATATATTGGCGTAAATCATCAAAATAATCTGGCGATAACACAATGTTTTCTTCTTTATTTAATAAGATGTCTCCACCATGATAATTTTCGAAAATTTGAGGTTTTACATTAGCACCAGTAAAATCTGGTGAGGTATCAAAATGAGAAATAAACCCAATAGTTGGTATATCGTATTCCACATTGCTTGGTAAGGTTGCCATAATGTAGGCGTTATCGTCGATAGTAACATCGTGCATCCCAATAGTTTTAAGCTCTTCGGCTAATTTATTGGCTAAATCCCACTGTTTTTTAGTGCTTGGTGTGGTGCTTGAATTCGGATCCGATTCGGTATCAATAGTGACGTAACTGATAAATCGTTTTATAATATGTTCTTTTGAAATCATTTTACAATATTTGAGTGAAAAAATTGATAACCCATTATGGGCTTAAAGTTACGACTTATAAGTTTTTTAGCTTTTAAATTGCTCATTTTTTTAATAAGAAGTATTTTTGCATAAATAATACTGATGTACAAATTATTACTTCGCCCATTATTCTTTTTATTTGATCCAGAAAAAATTCATCATTTCACATTCTCATTAATAAGGTTTGCCTCAAAAATCCCAGGATTTTCATCATTATTTAAAAGTTTATATGTTGTAAATGATAAGCGATTAGAACGAAAATTGTTCGGTTTAACTTTTAAAAACCCTGTAGGTTTAGCAGCAGGATTTGATAAAAATGCGGTGTTGTATAATGAGTTGGCAAACTTTGGATTTGGTTTTATTGAAATTGGTACAGTGACTCCAAAAGCACAAGCTGGGAACCCTAAAAAACGATTGTTTAGGTTGAAAGATGATAAAGGTATAATCAACCGAATGGGTTTTAATAATGAAGGATTAGAAGCTGCAATTAAGCAATTAAAAAAGAATAAAGGCAAACTGATTATTGGCGGAAATATTGGCAAGAACACCCAAACAAAACCAGAAGATTACACGAAAGATTATTTAGAATGTTTTAACGCATTGCACCCTTTTGTTGATTATTTTGTACTAAATGTGAGTTGCCCAAATGTGGGCAGTCACGCCAAATTAAATGACAAAGATTATTTAGAAGAATTAATTAGTGCTGTACAAAAGGCTAATAAAATTTTTGAAAGCGAGAAACCAATTCTTTTAAAAATAGCACCAGATTTAAACAATAATCAATTAGATGAAATTATTCAATTGGTTGCCGATACTAAATTAGATGGCGTTATTGCAAGTAATACCTCGATAGATAGAAGGGGATTGAAAGCCTCTCAAAAACAACTAGAAACCATTGGTAACGGTGGTTTAAGCGGACGACCGATAAGAGAAAAAAGCACACAAGTTATTAAATACCTTTCAGAGAAAAGTAATAAAGCATTTCCCATTATAGGTGTTGGTGGTGTACATTCAGCTCAAGATGCTCTAGAAAAAATTAGTGTTGGAGCAGATTTAATTCAAGTTTATACAGGTTTTATCTACGAAGGACCAAGTTTAATTAAAGCTATAAACAAAGCGATTTTAAAAGAAAGTTAAGTGTTTGTTTATTTGATTATTTTTTTTAGAACTCTAGATTTGCCATCATTTAAAATAAGTAAGTAAGTTCCAGACGGTAAATTACTCATATTTATTGGTTGTTTAGAAACTGTACCAGATAAAAATGTTTGACCCACCAAATTAGAAATTTCGTAGTTTGAAACTAATTCTGAATCATTAGTTTTTACATAAAGCAAATTGTTTTTAACAGGATTTGGATATACTTTATAAGTTTCGTCTGATATTGGTGTGTAAATCGTTTTAATAAAAACATCATCAATAGCAATATCGCCCTCCCAACTAGAACCTCTTATAGCTCTAAATATAACTTTTATAGTTTGATTGGTATACGAAGATAAATCAATAGATTTTGTTAAAAAAGCATCATTTTGATTGTTTTGCTGACTTCCAATAATTACAGGAATAACATCATCAATATAACCTGTTTCGGTTTTTAAATCCACATGTAATTCACCAATGCCACTTCCAAACATATGGTATGCAAATTCAAGTTCAGAGTTTTCTTTGTCGATAGTGAAACAAGGTGAAATTAATTCGGCAACATCACCAGGCTTAGCACCAGAAGCTTCAGCATAAATATATTTGCCTAAAATGTCGTTGTTAGTATTATCGTTATTTGGGCCCGTATTATCTGTATAAGTTTTACCAAAATTAGCATACCAATTATATCCATTTTTTGATGCATCGTTGGCTGTCCAACCATTATCTCCTGCTATTACAAAATTATCGAAATCTTCATTTAATTGGTCAGGCTGCGTACCAACTTTAATGTATTTTGAGTAGATTTTACTTATAGATTTTGATTTGTTTGTAACCTTTAGTGTTACATCGTAAATTCCAGAATTATAAGTATGTACAGGGTTTTGTGTTGTGTAATCAATTATTCCATCAGAATCAATATCCCATTCCCATTTAGTAATATTTGAGCAATCGGTTTTAAAATGAACCGTTAAATTGTCTTCGCAAGTTTGACTTACATCTGTACTAAAATCGGCATTAAACGAAGGGCAAGACAAATAGTTTTTAGTTGTTTGGTAAAAGGCATACATACGTGCCAATTGCAGCTGTGTAAAATGAGTTCTGCATCCTTTTTTTGAATACGACATCATATTCTGTGTATCTGGATTAAAAGTATCTCCGTGAGCATCAGTTTCTGTGCCAATATATTCGCAAAAATTATTTACATTTTTATCTGTAAGTTTCGGGTCTGCTGGTGTATCGCAAATACCATCACCATCGGTATCACAATTACTACCATCTACTAACTCAGTAGTTAAGGTTTCATTTTTTGGTCCGTGAGTATGCATTAATGAGAAAAAATGTCCCATTTCGTGTGCTAATGAAGAACCGTTAGTGGCGCAGTCATTTTTCATAACAATAACATCTTGTCTTGCAACATTATTACTGTAACCACATATGTTTTCGTCTGAAGTGTTTTTAATATAATCTGTAAAATAAATGTTAATTAAACCAGCAACGTTATGCTTTTCGGTTAATGTGCTTTCGTCTTTTTTGTTAAAATGACACAACCTATCATCATCAATATAATTAATACCATCACATAAAAAAAACTCCATTAACGCATCTTGATAAATTTTGTTTAGATTAAAGATAGCATCATTAAGTTCAGAAATACTTAATCCTCCAGTTCCATTTGAGTTCCTAATAATATGTGCTTTTACTGGGATTGCGTTTATGGTTTTTACAGGGATATCGCCTTTACTTAATTTCGCATTTAAAAACTCTTGTTCAAAGGATTTAATCTGAGGTTTTATACTTTGAATATATTTTATAGATTCTGGAGAAGTTATGGTACCGCAATTAGGTTCAGTATTTTGACTATACAGAATGCTAGTGAATGCAAAACATACTAAGTAAAAAAGAAATTTAATTCTTGAAGTGAAAATATTCATTGGGGCAAACATTTACTCAAATGTATACCTAATTGAATATTTTGTATAATAAAAACGTTTAAGCGTTATATTTTATCGGTTATGTATAATTATCAACTTAAAATCAGTTAATTACTAGTTTTTTAGTCGTGCTTTTATCAGCAGATTTTAAATTTAAAATATAAACCCCTTTGTTTGAATGAGGCAAATCAATCTCTAGTTTTGATAATCCTTTTTCAACTGGGATATCTTTTACTAATCGTCCCAAAATACTGTAGATTTGTGCAGATTTTAAATCGATATTTTTAATGTTTGAAATGGTTATTTTTCCTTTCGCTGGATTCGGATAAATAATAGCGTTTTCTAAAGCCTCAACAACATCATTGCTTAAAGTAGATTCTATGTAATTAAAAGTAACTGTTCCTATTCTATGGCTCATGTTACTATTTACACCATCAAAAGGCGCTACATTTGATAAGCTTGTAATAACACCAATTGGATTTGATGCTAGATTGCTACCATTATAACCATTACCATCTTCTGTACCTGCGTCGTATGGAAAAACATCAACTGTATATGAAGCCTTCCATCCATTATTAACAGTATTATTGCCTGATCTTAAATTTTCGCTATTAATGGCAATAAACCAATCTGGGCTAGGAGCAATCATTGAAGCAAGACTAACAAAAGGATAGTCTGAGCTAATTTGAATACTTCTAGTAATAGTGCCTTGTGCAGAAGCCAACCCACCACCAATAACAAATTTATCAGCATCAGGATTTGCTGTAACTTCACTTTCAAAAGTACTAGTGTTTCCTTCTTCGGCAATTAATTCAATACCAGCAGAAGCAGCAGTTCCCATTTGTAGTATTGAATTTTCTGTTTGGTGTGTTGCAATAGCTAATTGAGACCAATGTGCATTACTTGGTAAAGGAATAGTGCTAATACCATTTACTGGATCTACAGATGGTGTTTCCCAAAAACTTTCAAAAACAATGCTGTAATTTGCAACACTTTGTGCATAGCAATTAATAGAAACAAATAAACAAAAAAGTAAGCCTGTAAAAGAAGTAAAGTTTTTCATGAGTTTAAAAGCTAGTGGATTTATAAAGATTTAAGTCTGATTTAATTACTGTCCCTTACAAAATAATAGTATTTTTATCGTTTATTTTTTTGTTAAATGCCTAATGAAGTAAAAATAATTGAATGCCCACGTGACGCTATGCAGGGAATAAAAGCTTTTATTCCAACTGTGAGTAAAGTGCAATATATTCAATCGCTATTAAGAGTTGGGTTTGATACTATAGATTTTGGTAGTTTTGTGTCTCCAAAAGCCATTCCGCAAATGGTAGATACTGCCGAGGTTTTATCGCAATTAGATTTAAGCAAAACTACTAGTAAACTATTGGCTATAGTAGCTAACCAAAGAGGTGCTGAAAATGCTTCAGTTCATAAAGAAATAGATTATTTAGGCTATCCATTTTCTATTTCCGAAAACTTTCAAATGCGTAACACCCATAAAACTATTGCGCAATCAGTTTTAATTTTAGATGATATTTTAAATATTGCAGATAAAACAAACAAAGAAGTTGTTGTTTATATTTCTATGGGATTTGGTAACCCTTATGGAGACCCTTGGAATGTAAACATAGTAGGTGAGTGGACCGAGCGATTAAATAAAATGGGTGTTAAAATTTTATCATTAAGTGATACTGTTGGAACGTCAAACCCAGAAAGTATCAATTATTTATTTTCTAATTTAATACCTCAATACCAAAATATAGAATTCGGGGCACACTTGCATACCACGCCAACTACTTGGTTCGAAAAAGTTGATGCTGCTTACAAAGCAGGATGTATGCGTTTTGATGGAGCCATACAAGGTTTTGGTGGTTGCCCAATGGCAAAAGACGAGTTAACTGGTAATATGCCAACCGAAAAGCTATTATCTTACTTTACTTCGCAAAAAAGCAATAATTTAAATGCACTCAGTTTTGAGAG
>NZ_CAXIBN010000175.1:0-6468 GCF_964021735.1 uncultured Wocania sp.
TCCTCAACATTAATTTGTTGAGGATTTTTTTTGACCTATACTGAAATTGAAAATGATTTAATTTTGAATCTTACAAACTACACAACTATAAAAGAATTTTTTGAAACAAAATTCATATAAAATTTATTGTAAGGTTGTGTTAGTATAAGGACTAAGAAAAATAATTTTAAGTTAAAAATATTTACTAAATTGGTTTCTATGAATATTATCATTCAATCTACCTTAAAAACACTTCAAAAATCTAAGAATTTACTTGATAAATTAGAAGACAATGCATTATGTGATGCTTCATTACCTCCTTACTATTCAAGTATTGGTACTCACATTAGGCATATTTTAGACTTTTATGATTGCATATTCAATTTAGATTCTGATAAGGTAATAGATTTAACTAAGAGAAGTAGAAGTAAAGATGTAGAATCTAAATGTGTTAGTGCAGTAAATTACCTAAACATAATTATTGAGAAATTGAGTAAAACTGATTTTGATATGGATGAAACAGTAAAGGTGATTGACGATTTAGGTTTAGGTAAAACCGAAATAAAATATACTTTAGGAGCTATTTTCACACAAGCAAATAGCCACACAATACACCATTATGCTATTATAAATTATATATTAGAAGGATTGAATATTTCCTTTAATGATTCGAATTTTGGTTATAATCCTACAACGCCAAAGCTTTCTACTTTAAATTAAGAATTGTTTTTTTTAAACATGCTATCTAATATGGTATTAATGCCTTTGAAAGCAAAAAACACAGCTAAAGAACAAATCAGTATAGCAATAATTAATATAGGAATATAAAGTGGTTTTTCTTTATTGCTAAGCGCTATGTGAATAAGTGTTGGTCCTAAAAACATAAAGCCTAAAGAGATCCCCATAGTTTTTAACCCTTTAGCAAGTATATTTTTATCAGTTTTATTTGTTTTCATTGATATAGTTTTGAACCGCTAAACGTACACTACCATAATTATTTAATAATTGTTTTGCTTTTTCTTGAGATACATTAATTTCGTTCATAATCATTCTTACACCTCTATCTACAAGTTTATTGTTACTCAATTGCATATCTACCATTTTATTTCCTTTTATATGGCCAAGTAAAACCATAGACGTGGTAGTTATCATATTCAAAACTAGTTTTTGTGCAGTTCCGGCTTTCATTCTAGAGCTTCCTGTTACAAATTCTGGACCTACAATAACTTCGATTGGGTATTTTGATACATCTGCTAAAGGACTATTATTATTACAAGTAATACACCCCGTAATAATATTGTTTTTGTTGCAAGCTTCTAAAGCTGAAATAACATAGGGAGTGGTTCCTGAAGCAGCAATACCAACAACAACATCTTTATCGCTAATATTATAATTTTGTAAATCTTGCCAACCTAATTCTGTAGAGTCTTCAGCAAATTCTACGGCATTTCTGATAGCAGTATCTCCACCTGCAATTATTCCAATTACTAAGTCTGGAGAAACCCCAAACGTTGGCGGACATTCGGAAGCATCTAAAATGCCTAACCGCCCACTTGTACCTGCTCCTATGTAAAATAATCGTCCACCTTTTTTTAATTTTGGAACGATTTGTTCTATAAGTAATTCTATTTGTAGAAGCGATTTTTCTACCGCTAGAGGTACTGTTTTATCTTCGTTATTGATGTTCGAAATTAATTCTTTAACACTCATCTTTTCTAGATGGTTGTAATTTGAATCTTGTTCGGTTGTTTTTGTAAAGCTCATAATTCAAAAGTATGAATTATTAGCGAATTTTAATCAAAAAGAACATCTTCAACTTCTATTTTTTTATCATTAATAAAATCGTAAAGTGTTAGCTGTCTTAATATGTAATAATCTCGCCAGAATTTTTCGAGAGAATTTAAGTATTCAAATACAGCCTTATCTCTTTCTTCTAACGCAATATTTAAATCTGTAATTGTTACTTTATTTAATACATACCTTTTTTTAGAAATTTCATATCGCTTCATTGAAACCTCTTTAGCTTTTTCTGCTGTGAATAAAAAATCTCTTTGATTAGACCAATTTAATACATGTAAATATATTTCCTGTTCGAATTCTTGCTTATTTTGATTTATATTATTGTTAGTTAAATCTAAGTTAGCTTCTGCCATTTTACGTCTTGATTTAGATACCCCCCAATCGAATATAGGAATGCCAACAGATACTGAAACGTTTTGCTGTTTGTTAAAGTTATTAAATAGGTTATTAAAATCATCACCATTTTGCGATATTCCAAAATTAGCTCTTATTCCCAATTGTAATTTATTATTACCTTTCTGAAATGCCACCTCTTTTTCGGCTTCTAATCGTTTTCTTCTAAACTCTATAATTGCTTTTCTATTAGACTTTGCTTCATTTAATGCCTTATCAATATCTACATTAAAAAGAGGTAGTTGTTCGGGGATATCTAATTTTAAATCTTCAGTATCTAATTCTAAGTATCGTGCTAAATTTTGTGATGCTCTTTTTAATTCAACCGTATTTGTAGTCACTCTATTTTTAGAGTTTAGGAACCTTAACTCCATTTGTAATAGTTCATTTTCAGCAATCTTTCCAATTTTATACCTTCCTTTTGCTATTTGAAATAAGGTGTCTTGATTTTTTAAGTTAGTTTCTGAAATAGCCAACTGCATTTGTGCTTTTAGCAAATCAAAATAACGATTGGATGTACTAACAGATATTTGCTCCATATTTTCGATAAAATCTCTTTTAGACTCTTCGTAAATTAGTGGTTCAATTTTTTTATCCCATTTGAATTTGTTGAATAATATTGAGTTTTGAAAATAATTAATAGAAAAAGGAATAACAGAATACCCGATATTATCGTCAAGACCAAATAATTCTACACGTTCTAAGTTTGTATTGACAGATAATGTACCTCCTGTATATGGTATACTTTGAGAAATAGATAAACCGCCTTCAATAAGTAATTGATTTTGTGTTACAAAAACATCTTGTCCAGTGTCGTTTGTTATTCTACGTACTGCATTTCGATATTCAGGTAGTATAGCGGTTAGTCTAAGTTCTGGTAAAAAACTTGCTTTATAACGCCTGAAACGCCAATAGTTTGATTGGTTTCTGTTTAAATTAATTTTATAATCAGGTGATTTTTTTTGAGCAATTTCAATCGCTTCATTGAGCGTTAGTTTTTTTGACTGTGCATTATTGAATAATGGAAAAACAACAATAATGATAAGGAGTATTTTTTTCATATTTTATTATTCGGATCTTAAAGCTTGAATAGGTTTTTTATTAGCGGCTGCTTTTGCTGGAAATATTCCAAATATTAATCCCACAGCAACAGCAATAAAGAATGAAATCATAATTGAATTTATAGATAAAACAGTTTCAATTCCTGAAACTATTTCAATTACATAAGCTCCAATAATTCCAAGAATAATCCCAATAATTCCTCCTCCAACACTAATAAGTACAGATTCTGATAAGAATTGTAATATCACATCTTCCTCAGTTGCTCCAATGGCTCTAATTATTCCAATCTCTTTGGTTCTTTCTAATACTGAAGCTAGCATGATATTCATAATACCTATACCACCAATTAATAGCGATATTCCTGCTATAATGATTAAGACTATATTAAATATTTGCTTTGTTTTTTGTTGTTGTTTGAGTAATTGTATCGGGATTTCTATTTCAAAATCTAAAACATCATTGTGTCTTCGTTTCAACATTTTACTTAAAACTTCAGCTGTAGCTTTTAGCTCATTTGAATTTGAAACTTGTACGGTTAGTTTATCTATTTGATGATAATTACCTCTAGGTATTCTTTTTTTAGGACCATTTTGGTTTCTATTTCGAGCACCTATTTTATCACTAATTATCTTTCGATCTTTATAGCGTACTAAAAATGTATTTATAGGGATATAAACATCTTCATTCAAATCTCTTATGCCTAAGTTTTCTTGTGCTTTATCAGAGATTAATTTTTCTTCAATAACACCTATAACTTTTAACCAAACATCTTTTACTTTAATTTGTTTTCCTAAAGCACTTTCTCCAGTAAATAATTTTTTCTCAACTTTTTTGCCTATAATGCATACTGGTAAGGCATTCTTAATTTGATAGTCTGAAAAACTTTTACCGTTTTCTAAACTTATATTAGAAGATTCAAAAAAGGCAGGAGAAATACCAATGAGCTTAACAGAATTTTGCCTACCATTATTAATAACATAGGTATTTAAAATTATTTCTGGGCTAACAAGTTTAATGCTGGGAATGTTTTTTTGAGCGCTCAATGCGTCTAATATATCTAGGCCTTTAGAAAATCGTTTTGATTCCGTTTTACTGGCATCCTCATCACTTTCGTTAGCGTTTTCATCTTCTTCATCAGGTATAGGGGTAATCACAATGTTATTTACACCTACTAATTCTAGTTGCGCCAATATTTCTTTTTCTGCACCATTTCCTATGGCTAGCATTGTAATTACTGAAGCTACACCAAAAATAATACCTAACGCTGTTAAAAAAGTTCTAACTTTATTCGTTTTAATAAACCAAAATGCTTCAGTGAAATTAGATTTTAGTTTTTCTAAAAGTAGTTTGTCTATCATCTTATTTTAATAGCGTTATACTCTTATCATCCGAATCCTCTGGTTTATTTAAATAAACAACATCATTTTCTTTCAATCCTTTGTATATAATTACAACTTCATTATTAGATGGTCCTAATTCTACTTGCTTTTTATCTATAGATAATCCAGATTTTACATACGCATAACTAATAGAATCTTTAGCAAAAATGGCTTCTAACGGAATCATTAAAACATCATCCTTTTTATCTATTAGTATTTTGTTAGACGTTGTCATTCCAGGTCTAATATTGTTATTTGTTTCATTCAATTTTATTAATACCTGAAAAAGTTTAATATCAGAGCCTGCTTTAGTTTCTCCAACATTAGCAACATCGGTAACAATACCATCAAGTTCTATATCTGGAAAAGCATCAAAACCTACTTTTACAGGTAAGTCTTTTTTTATCTTTCTTATATCAACTTCATTACTATAAGTTTTCGACTCCATTTTTGTTAAATCTGGTAAACTAGCAATAGCGGGCTCCCAAGGTGATATAGTAGATCCAACTTTCTTTTTTGTGCCGTTCCACTCCTTTACATAAGTCACCATACCATCATCATCAGAATAAATAGTGAACTCTTTTTGTAATTGTAATAATTCTTCTATGCGTTTAGATATTTTAGAAACCTCTGTGCCTACCTCAATCATTTTTGCATTGGCTTGTCTCTTTTTTATTGAGTAGTCTGCCTTTTTTTCTTTTAAATCCCGTGCTGTTTTTTCAATCTTGTTTTCTAAAGATCTGATAGTTGCTGGAGGCTCATATATTGAACGCTCTAATTCTAAACTATCCTCTTCAATATTAAATAATAAGTCTTTTATAGAATTACGTTCTTGTTTTAGGGTAAGAGTGGTATCCAATTGTTGTTGTGTAAATCTTGATTGGGCTTTTTCTAAATTTAATTGTGCTTCATTAATTTTTCCATTAACTTCAGAAGCATCTAATTTACCAATATAGTCTCCCTTTTTTACAATAGTACCTTCAGCTACTAAATCTTGTATTTTTATTTGATAAATATTAAATCGCCTTGCATTACTTGGGCCATTAATTTTTTTTGAACTTGTAGACTGTGCTTCACCAGAAATAAATACTTCATTTAAAAAAGTACCTTTTACTACTTTGGCAGTAAGTGAAATATCTTTATCACTATTGGAATTAAAATATGAATAGGCAATTATTATTATTAAAACGATAGTACCTACTATATAGGCTATTCTTTTTTTATTCATGCTGGATGGTTTTTTTGATTGATGAAATTTGTAATTATAGTAAAAATAGTATACCAATAATTTCTTACAGTTAATTAAATCCTAAAAATTTAATTAACTATATTGTTACTAATAATTAGTATTATTTTTATTAAAGAAATAACGCACAAATTTTATGCCAAGTATAATAATAATAAAGTTATTCTATTATATAAGTAAAAATATTGGCTTCTGAAACTCTAAAATATCCTAAAGGAAAGTTATTCGGGTTGGTTTGATTTATGCAATTACCTCTTACTGTAGCTGGCTGGGTTTGAAAAGGGTCGCCAGATTCGTCATCGCTTTGTTGAAGCAAAATATTTAAATAATTATATGTACGACTTGAAATACCATAGTTTCTTATTTCTAATTGGTCACCGCTTGTAAGGGTTTCATCAGAATAAAAAGCGAAGATTTGATTTCCGTCTGTAAATTCATCATCGTATACTTCAATATTTATAGTATTTAGAGCTGGTTTTCTAAACTCGAATAAGTAAAAGTTTTCAATATCTTTTGGATCTGTGTAAAAGGCTTTAATTTCAATTTCATCGCCAGTAAAACCGCCATCGTTTTTTTGCTCAACATACTCAATTGGTGATACTGGTGTTA
>NZ_CAXIBN010000176.1:0-6428 GCF_964021735.1 uncultured Wocania sp.
AAGGCAATAAGCGTGGATTGATGAATCTTGATGGTGAAACCATTATTCCTTGTGAGTATGATAAATTTGAAGTTAAAGGAAGCTACGTTTTTACATTAAAAGGCAATAAGCGTGGATTGATGAATCTTGATGGTGAAACCATTATTCCTTGTGAATATGACAATATGAAGTTTGAAAATGGTATTGCAATTGTTACCAAAAATGGGAAAACAAAACAAATACAACTTTAATACCTAATACTAATCTAATTCTTATCCTCCAAAAGTGGCACAAATCTAAACTCTCCAAATTCTTCTTGCTCAAATTCTTTTTGTCCTTTTCTAATAAAAAGTGTCATAATTTGCACATCATCGCCCACAGGAATAACAAGCCTTCCTCCTATTTTTAACTGGCTTAATAATGGTTTTGGCACAAACGGTGCGCCTGCTGTAACAATAATACTATCAAATGGAGCTTCTTCTTTTAAACCTTTATAACCATCGCCAAAAATGAGTTTTTTAGCGCGATAGCCTAATTTGGGTAAAAACTTACTGGTTTTTTTAAACAATTCTTGTTGGCGTTCAATACTAAAAACTTTTGCTCCTAATTCGCATAAAACAGCAGTTTGATAACCACTACCTGTACCAATTTCTAAAACCTTATCACCTTTTTTTACTTCTAATAATTCCGATTGAAAAGCCACAGTATAAGGTTGCGATATCGTCTGATCTGCAGCAATAGGAAACGCTTTATCTTGGTAAGCATGATCTAAAAAACTAGAGTCCATAAACAAATGTCTTGGTATGTTTCCAATGGCCTTTAAAACCGCTTCATTGGTTATACCTTTGTTTTTTAAAACGTTAACTAATTGTTGTCGTAGTCCTTTGTGTTTAAATGTATCTTTCAATGGTTGGGTTATTTTCAAAGCTAAAATTAGTAAACATTTTTAAGCTAAAATCATTTTAATCGTAATTTCTTTTAAGTATCAATAAAGCAAAAAATTAGCTGCAAATAATCAAATTCATGTATTAAATATCTTATTTTTGTTGAAAACGTAAAAATATGCTAAAAGCTGGTGTACTTGGTGCTGGTCATCTTGGAAAAATTCATTTAAGACTTCTTAATCAATCTGATAAATATAACCTTATTGGTTTTTATGATGCAGATGCAGATAACGGAAAAAAAGTAGAAGAAGAATTTGGTTATAAGTTTTTTGATTCTATAGAAACACTTATAGATGCTGTTGATATGATAGATATTGTAACCCCCACATTATCACATTACGATTGCGCAAAACAAGCTATTGCCAAAGGCAAACACATTTTTATTGAAAAACCAATTACTAATACCGTTGAAGAAGCAGAACATATTAGAGAACTTTTAGCACAACACGATATTCGCGGACAAGTGGGTCATGTAGAGCGTTTTAATCCTGCTTTTATAGCAGTAAAAAAAGATATTAAATCACCTATGTTTATTGAAACACATCGATTAGCAGAATTTAATCCGCGTGGAACCGATGTTCCCGTTGTGTTAGATTTAATGATTCACGATATCGATATTATTTTAAGTGTGGTAAAATCGAAAGTAAAGCATATTTCTGCAAGTGGTGTTTCGGTTATTAGCGATACTCCAGATATTGCCAACGCTCGGATAGAATTTGAAAACGGCTGTGTTGCCAATTTAACAGCGAGTAGAATCTCTTTAAAAAGTATGCGTAAAACACGTTTTTTTCAAAAAGACGCCTACATCTCTGTAGATTTTTTAGAAAAAAAATGTGAAGTTGTTAAAATGAAAGATGCTCCAGAAAACCCTGGAGATTTCGATATGATTCTTCAAAATGCTGAAGGTATAAAAAAGCAAATCTATTTTGATAATCCAGAAATTTCAAACAACAACGCTATTCTTGATGAATTAGAAACCTTTGCAGATGCTATTAACAACAATACAACACCAGTTGTAACACTACATGATGGTACTGAAGCTTTACGTGTGGCAACACAGATAATTAATTGTTTTAAATAAAATTTCAAATGAAGAATATCGCAGTAATTGGTGCTGGAACCATGGGAAATGGTATTGCACATACTTTTGCACAAAGTGGGTTTAAAGTTCAACTCATAGATATTAGTGAAGCTTCCTTGAAAAAAGGCATGGAGACCATTTCTAAAAATTTAGATAGAATGGTTGCAAAAGAAAAAATAACGGAAACCGATAAAAACGAAACTTTAGCAAATATTACAACCTTTACGAGTATAACCGAAGGTGTTGAATATGCTAGTCTTGTTGTTGAAGCTGCTACCGAAAATATAGATTTAAAACTGAAAATTTTCAAGCAATTAGATGGAGCTTGTCCAGATGACACTATTCTTGCAACAAACACATCTTCAATTTCTATAACGCAAATTGCGGCGGTAACCTCTCGACCAGAAATGGTTATCGGGATGCATTTTATGAACCCCGTTCCCATCATGAAATTGGTTGAAATTATTCGTGGTTATAATACGAGTGATGAAGTAACAAATACTATTATGGAAATGAGTCGTAAACTTGGTAAAACCCCAACCGAAGTAAACGATTATCCTGGTTTTGTTGCCAACAGAATATTAATGCCTATGCTAAATGAATCTATTGAAACCTTATACAATGGCGTAGCAGGCGTTGAAGAAATTGATACGGTTATGAAGCTTGGAATGGCACATCCCATGGGACCATTACAATTAGCAGATTTTATAGGCTTAGACGTATGTCTTTCTATTCTAAATGTAATGTACGAAGGCTTTAAAAACCCTAAATATGCACCATGTCCGTTATTAGTAAATATGGTTCGTGCTGGCAAATTAGGTGTAAAATCTGGTGAAGGCTTTTATGATTATTCAGAGAGCAGAAAGGCTGAAAAAGTGGCTAAACAGTTTATAAAGTAAATTAAAAACGTCATTGCGAATCACATTTTTATGTGATGTGACAATCTCTTTTTTAATAAACAGATTACCATGTCGTAAAAACTCCTCGTAATGACAGTTTCGAATAAATCATGGCAAAAATAAAACCATTTAAAGCGGTACGACCAACTAGAGCTATTGTTGGTTTGGTAGCTGCACGTCCGTACCAAAGTTACACAGTTAACGAGCGAGACTCTAGAATGGATTATAACCCATATAGTTTTCTTCATATTGTAAATCCTGGCTATAAATATGATCAAGTTATTACTGGCGAGGAACGCTATAAATTAGTTAGAAACCGGTATTTAGAATTTAAAGAAGATGGCATTTTTATTCAAGATGAAAAGCCTTCGTTTTATGTCTATAAAATAGTAAATAGACATGGTCAAGAATTCAATGGTATTATTGCAGCAACTAGTGCTGAGGATTATGAAAAAGATGTTATAAAAAAACATGAAGATACTTTAGCAAAACGAGAACAAACATTTAAAACCTATTTGCAAACGGTAGGTTTTAACGCAGAACCTGTGCTACTTACCTATCCAGATAATAATGTAATTTCATTAATTATAAAAGCCACTCAAAAAAATCATGCAGAGTTTGAGTTTACAATGACTTACAGAGACACACATTATTTGTGGAAAATAGATAATGAAGATGATATTGTAGTAATTCAAGAGGAGTTTGATAAAATGGAAACAATTTATATTGCAGATGGACATCATAGATCAGCTTCATCTTACTTATTGTATAAAGATGAAAAAGCTAAAAACATCAATCATCAAGGTAGTGAAGCTTACAACTTTTTTATGTCGTATCTCATACCAGAATCCGATTTAGTAATTCATGAATTTAACCGTTTAATAAAAGATTTGAATGGTTTAAGCAAAGAAGAATTTTTAATTCGTTTAGATCATTTATATCGTATTGAAAATAGAGGAATCGTACCCTATAACCCATCCAAACCACATCACTTTAGCATGTATTTAGATGGTGAATTTTACTCACTATATTTAAGAAAAACTAATTATGATTTTGACACTTCGTTAGATACGCTAGATGCGTATTTGCTTTACAAAACGATACTACAACCCATTTTAGGCATTAACGATTTACGAGACGACAATCGCATTGAATATGTAAACGGGAGACATGAAATGATTACTATTAAAAGTAGTGTAGATAGTGGAGAATTTAAAGTAGGTTTTGGCATGTGTTCTGCTACCATTAAGCAAATAAAGCATATAGCAGATGAGGGTTTAAAAATGCCCCCAAAGAGCACATATATTTTACCAAAATTAAGAAGCGGGATAACAATTTACGAATTTTAACGCTTTGTATAAAAATGCTTATTTGTTTAGCTATTAAGGTTTTAAGACACAACTAAACAACAAACGACTTAACAAACAACAATGAATATAAAAGAAAATTTAAACCATATAAAATCAACATTACCAGAACACGTTACATTAGTAGCAGTTTCTAAAACCAAACCTATTAGCGATTTAATGGAAGCCTACAATGCTGGACAACGTATTTTTGGAGAAAATAAAATCCAAGAAATGGCTGAAAAACATGAAGAAATGCCTAAAGATATTGAATGGCATATGATTGGCCATGTTCAACGAAATAAAGTAAAATATATGGCTGACTTTGTCAGTTTAATTCATGGTGTTGATAATTATAAATTGCTAAAAGAAATTAACAAACAAGCAAAAAAGCATAACAGGACTATTGATTGTTTATTTCAAATAAAAATAGCGTCAGAAGATTCTAAATTTGGAATGTCATTTGATGAAGCTTCAGAAATCATTAAATCTAAAGCCTTTTCAGAATTGCAACATATAAAAGTTGTAGGCGTTATGGGAATGGCAACATTTACTGATGATATGAATCAAGTTGAAAAAGAATTTATAGTATTAAAAACCTATTTTGATAAACTTAAAATTTGTCACACTGAGCGCAGTCAAAATACAGAATTCAGAATTATAAGTATGGGTATGAGTGGTGATTATGAGTTAGCAATTGATTGTGGAAGCAACATGATTCGTGTTGGAAGTAGTATATTTGGCGAACGAAATTATAATAATTAGTAAACAGTCGCGGTTTCAGTTAACAGTCTTCGACTAAACGACAAACAAATAAACAGATAAACACTTTTTGTACGCAATATTAGACATAGAAACTACTGGAGGCAAGTATAACGAAGAAGGCATTACTGAAATCGCAATCTATAAATATAATGGTCACGAAGTTGTCGACCAATTTATAAGTCTTATAAATCCAGAGCGAGAAATACAACCATTTGTAGTTAACCTTACAGGTATAAATAGCAGTATGCTACGCAATGCACCAAAATTTTATGAAGTGGCGAAACGTATTGTAGAAATTACTAAAGACTGTATTGTTGTGGCACATAATGCAAAATTTGACAATAGAATTTTAAAAACAGAATTTAAACGATTAGGTTTTGATTTTGATAGAAGAACACTTTGTACCGTTGAATTAGCAAAAGATTTAATTCCTGGGCAAACCTCTTATAGTTTGGGTAAACTAGTCCGTTCTCTTGGTATTCCGGTAACGGATAGACATCGCGCCTCTGGTGATGCATTAGCTACTGTAAAACTATTTAAAATGCTTTTGGATAAAGACACAACTAAAAACATTATTCAGCAATCTATTCGATTAAATCCGAAGCACCAATTAGAGCCGCGACACATAGATATTATTGAGCAAATGCCATCAATAACTGGGGTTTATTATATGCATAAAGCAGATGGAGAAATTATATACATTGGAAAAAGTAATAATATTAAAAAGCGAATTAATCAGCATTTTACAAATACCAATCAAAAATCAAAAAAAATACAACAACACGTTGCCACTGTAACATACGAAGCTACAGGTAGCGAACTGGTGGCATTATTAAAGGAAAGCGAAGAAATTAAACGCAACAAACCTATTTATAATAGAGCGTTAAGACGTCATGTTTTTACACACGCTTTATATAATTTTAAGGATGAAAACAATTATATCAACCTAAAGATTGATGTTGTAGATGGCAGAAAAAAGCCTATAACTACTTTTAGCAACAGACAAAGTGGAAAAAGTTTTATTACAAAAGCTGTTGAAGAATACAATCTTTGTCAGAAATTAACAGGATTATACAAAACCAAAACTAGTTGTTTTAACTACGATATTAAAACCTGCAATGGTGCTTGTATAGAAAAAGAATTACCAGAAATTTATAATGAACGTGTGGAAGCTTTAATCCATAAAAACAGTTACAAAAACAAAAACATGGTAATTATTGATAAAGGTAGAGATGTTGATGAACGCAGTGCAATCCTTATAGAAAATGGTGTTTTTAAAGGTTTAGGATATTTCAATTTGAATTATCAAATAAACAATATTGAGATTTTAGAATCTATTATTACTCCCATGGAAAACAATAGAGATACGCAACATATTATTCAAAGTTACCTCAGAAAAAATAAACGCTTAAAA
>NZ_CAXIBN010000177.1:0-6420 GCF_964021735.1 uncultured Wocania sp.
AACTATTTAGAAGTTCATAAAGAAGAATTTGAAACAAGTTCGTTTTGGAAGAAAAATGCACATTTACTTTTGGTATTTTATCTTCACGATAGAGATTTAGATTTACTTGATTACATAATAAAATTAGTTGAAGGTTGGCAATATCCCAATGAAGACTTAAAAATTATTAAACAAGATTGGGAATTAATAAATCAAAAAATTAAAGACGGAAAAGCTCACGAATTATCAGAAGGAGACACATTCTATCTTGGAGCTTGTACAAAAGGTTCAACTGCTCTAAAATCGTTCAGAAATCAACCATTTAATAAAGAACAAGCAAAACAAAGAGCATATTCTTTAAAACAAGGATATGTAAATCACATAATTGCAAACATTGCTCAAGAAGAAACTGCTGTTTATGGAAAAATAATTGAACGACCTGAAATTTTAGACAAAGTACGATCTATTGAGGAAATAGTAATTTTAAAATTTCATCCATTTTATGGCAAATCAGCAGAACAAATAGAGAAAGAATTGGGTTTAGAATTAAATCAAAATGCCAAAAGCTATTTTGCAAATCTTACAAATGCAATTCTTGGACTTCAACTCGGTCAAAAAATTGAGGAATTTGAAAAAGCCGATATTCAAGTAAAAACTATAAGACTTAAAGAAAATGATTTACCAAAGGAAGACATTTCATTTCCAACATTTGAATATCAAGAACTTGTAGAAACAGATTGGGAAGATTCAGATTTTAAGAACATTTTGGAAAGCAAATTTTTCTTTGTGTTTTATCAATTTGAGGGAGAAAATCTGATTTTAAGAAAAGTGAAATTTTGGAATATGCCCTACTCTGATATTGCTGAAGCCAAAAATGTTTGGCAAGAAATGGTAAAGACAGTTGCAAGTGGAGAAATCTTAAAAGAAGTAACTGAAAAAGGTGTAAGAAAAACTTATTTTCCAAAGAAAACTGAAAACAGAATAAGTCACGTTAGACCACACGCAAGAAATGCAGCAGATACTTATGAATTACCTGTCGCAGATAAATTAACAGGATTGACTGAATATACAAAGCATTGTTTTTGGTTAAACGCAAGTTATGTGAAAGACGAAATATATCTGAAATAAGCCAACGCTACAAACAGAACGGAAAATAAGTACGAAAAACAACAAAGAACTGAGTTAAAAAATAGCGGTTTAATCTTTTAATCGAAAGAAAATAAATATACTAAAGGTCTGTTATAAACCGAAAATTTAGTGTGTAAAATCCGCTACTTTTCATACACAAAACCGATAAGCATAACCTAAAAAACACCCACCACTACCTCTAAGTTTCACTTAGTGGTTTTTTAAAATAGTCAATTAAAATAAAGTGCTTTCTTTTTTTAAGAAAAAAAGTTATACCAATAAGCAAAGCTTAGCGGTAGCTCGATTTAAATAAAACTACTCTATCCTCTCAATATGCGCACCAATAGCACGTAAACGTTCATCAATGTTTTCGTAACCACGGTCTATTTGCTCAATATTCATAATCGTAGATGTGCCTTTTGCAGATAAGGCAGCAATTAATAAGGATACTCCAGCACGAATATCTGGCGAGGTCATGGTAGTTGCTTTTAAAGTCGATTTAAAATCATGCCCAATAACGGTAGCACGATGCGGATCGCAAAGTATAATTTTTGCGCCCATATCAATCAATTTATCAACAAAAAACAAACGGCTTTCAAACATTTTTTGATGGACTAAAACGCTACCTCTAGCTTGTGTAGCTACTACCAATATAATACTTAATAAATCTGGAGTAAACCCTGGCCAAGGTGCATCAGAAATGGTTAAAATAGAACCATCAATAAAGTTTTGTATTTCGTAACCATCTGTATGTGCAGGAATATGAATGTTATCGCCTTGTCTTTCAACAGTAATACCTAATTTTCTAAACACGTTGGGTATCACGCCTAAATCGTCCCAAGACACATTAGTAATGGTTAATTCGCTTTTTGTCATTGCTGCTAAACCAATCCAACTTCCAATTTCAATCATATCTGGAAGCATGGTATGCTCTGTTCCGCCTAAGCTTTCAACACCATCAATAATTAACATATTAGAACCTACGCCACTAATTTTAGCGCCCATTCTATTCAGCATTTTACAAAGTTGCTGTAAATAAGGTTCGCAAGCTGCGTTGTAAATAGTGGTTTGTCCTTCGGCTAAAACAGCAGCCATAACAATATTTGCTGTTCCGGTAACTGAAGCTTCTTCAAGCAACATGTATGTACCTTTTAGCTTATCGGCTTCAACACCGTAAAAATGGTCTTCTTTACTGTATCTAAATTTAGCACCTAGTTTTATAAAACCCAGAAAGTGGGTATCTAAACGACGACGACCAATTTTATCGCCTCCAGGTTTTGGAATATACCCTTTACCAAAACGTGCTAACAAAGGGCCAACAATCATTATAGATCCTCGAAGTCCTTTACCATCTTCTTTAAACTCTGGAGATTCTAAATATTTTAAATTAACATCATCTGCTTGAAAAGTGTACGTCCCTTGTGATCGTTTTTCTATTTTAACACCTAGATTTTTTAATAAACTAATAAGCTTATTAACATCTACAATGTCTGGAATGTTGTGTATTGTAACAACTTCTGGAGTTAATAAAACAGCGCATAAAATTTGTAACGCTTCGTTTTTAGCACCTTGTGGCCTAATACTTCCTTTTAATTGGTGACCACCTTCAATTTTAAATGTTCCCATAAATACTTTTAATAGCGTTTTCTTTGGCGGTTATTTTGATTCTTTTTTTGGTGTCCGCCTTTCTTATTGTTACTACTGTATTTAGTTTTGGTACGCATCAAGCTTGTTGAGTCTGATAATTCTTCTTCAGAATTTCGTAAATCTATGTCACCGTTTGATAATTCAAATAAATGATTATAAATAACTGCATCTTCCACCGTGTCTTTATTCCAATTTAAAAAACACTTTTTCATATGATTTGCAATCGTATACGTTAAAGCTTCTTTAAGTTCGCCTGCTTCCCACGTATTAGCAACGTCAATCATTGTTTTAATATTGTTTCCATAAAAACGATACTTCGGAAAATTTTGAGGATATTTTAAAGGTTCTGGACGCTCTTCTAGGAGTTCCTTAGTAGGTTTCTCGTAAGGAGAATCAACATCTAATTCAAAATTAGCCATAATAAAAAGCTGATCCCAAAGTTTATGCTGAAAATCTGGAACATCTCTTAAATGTGGCTGCATATTACCCATTACCGAAATAATGGCTTTAGCTAATTTATTACGTTCTTCTTTTGTTTCTCTTGTTTTTGCATGATTAATCATTTTCTGCATGTGGCGTCCGTATTCTGGAATGATTAAATGCTCACGCTCTGTGTTGTATTCTAAATCGTCTATCAAAATAAATGTGTAGAGTTAATGTTATCTGCATGTAGTTGTTATGCTTGCGCAAAATACAAAAAAAAACTAAAGGCTTATCACACCTTCTACTTTTTCTGCGACTTCTTTATACTTTTCAATTACAGCATCTGGATTTCGCATAAGCAGGTTAACCGATACACTTGTGTATTTTCCGTTTTTAGATTCTTTTGTATTTATAACAGCGCCCATATTATCAAAAATAGCCTCAAGTTTAGCTATTTTTTCTAAATCTGATTTTACAATAAATTTATATAAGTATTCTGTAGGCCAAAGTGCCGTATCATGTAATTGGGTTTTTAGTTTTTCGTAGAATTCTTCTGAATTTGGAGGTGTGCTCATAAATTATTTAATAAGTTGCAAAGATACTGTTTATTTGGATTTTTTTTATAGAAGTTAAATTCCGATTTTTACAGCATAAATCTCACCTATTTGGATATTAAAAGAATTGTTATAACTGGTGGCCCAGGAACAGGAAAGTCTAGTATTATTAACGAATTAATTAGTCGTGGCTATACGTGCTTAGAAGAAATTTCGCGTCAAGTAACTCTTGATGCTAAAAAAAACGGAATAGATCAACTATTTTTAACAAACCCTTTACTGTTTAGCGAATTGCTTTTAAGAGGTCGTGAACAACAATATAATCAGACGTCAAACTTAAATACAGGTGTTGTTTTTTTAGATCGTGGCATTCCTGATGTTTTAGCTTATATGGACTTTATTGGAGATACCTATCCGCAATATTTTATTGATGTTTGTAAAGATAGTATTTACGATTGCGTATTTATTTTAAAACCTTGGCAAGATATTTATGTGAGTGATAATGAGCGTTATGAAAGTTTTGAGGACGCCTTAAAAATTCATGAACATTTACTTAACACCTATCAAACTTTTAATTATAAATTGATTGATGTACCTTTTGATACGGTTGAAAAACGAGTTGATTACATACTTAATACTTTAAATATGTAAGATGGAACATCCCATAAACATATTAGAACGCTATTGGAAATTTACAGCCTTTAAACCCAACCAAGAAGCTATTATAAATGCCGTACTTGAAGGCGAAGATACCTTTGCTTTGTTACCAACTGGTGGCGGAAAATCGTTATGTTTTCAAATTCCAGCTTTAGTAAAAGAAGGCATTTGCATAGTTATTTCGCCGTTAATCGCACTTATGAAAGACCAAGTGCAGCAACTTAACAATAAAGGCATAAAAGCCATGGCGTTAACGAGTGGAATTTCGTATAGTGAATTAGACACCCTTTTAGATAATTGTATTTACGGAAATTACAAATTTTTATATCTATCGCCAGAACGCTTACAACAAGAATTAGTACAAGATAGAATCAGGTTAATGAATGTGAATTTAATTGCTGTAGATGAAGCGCATTGTATCTCGCAATGGGGAAGCGATTTTAGACCAGCATATAAAAACATTACGCTATTGCGACAACTGCAACCTAGTGTAAATGTGATTGCTTTAACGGCATCTGCTAAACCAGAAGTTATTGAAGATATTACTAAAGAGCTTGATTTTATTCAACCTAAAATATTTAAACAATCGTTTTATAGACCTAATTTAGCATATATGGTTTATCATGAAAACGATAAATATTACCGTATTGAAAGCATTTTAAAAAAGTATAGTGCCTCATCGATTATTTACGTTAGAAATAGAAAACTAACTTTAGAATTATCTTCTTTTTTAAGCTCAAAAAACATTACTGCAACGCATTATCACGGTGGGCTTTCAAACGATGAAAAGGATAAAAATATGACTGCTTGGATAAATAACCAAAAACAAGTTATGGTGGCCACAAATGCTTTTGGAATGGGCATTGATAAACCCGATGTAAAAACAGTTATTCACTTAAACTTACCCGAAAGTATAGAAAGTTATTTTCAAGAAGCTGGTCGTGTTGGAAGAAATGGCGACAAAGCTTTTGCTGTTATTTTAAAGAATAATAGCGATGCTGTTTTGGTTAAAAATCAGTTTTTAAAGGTGTTACCAACGGTAAATTTTGTAAAACAAGTGTACAGGAAACTGTGCAGTTATTTTCAAATATCGTATGGTGAAGGTGAGTATATAACAAACGATTTCGATTTTAATTCGTTTTGTAAAACCTATAATTTTAGCTCGATTTTATGTTATAATGCGTTGTTACTTTTAGATAGAAATAGTGTGATTACCTTATCAAAACAATTTAAAAATAAGGTCACGGTTCAGTTTATTATTTCAAGTTCGGCTTTATTTAATTATTTAGAAACACATCAAGAATTAAATCTTATAGTAAAATCGATGCTTAGAATGTACGGTGGTATTTTCGACCATATTACTAAAATAGATTTAAAGCGTATTGCAGAAAAAGCTTCGGTTACAGAATCTGAATTAATTAATGCCTTACATGAATTAAAGAACAATCAAATCATATCACTAGATTTAGCTAAAACTGACGCACAAATCACCTTTATTCAACCACGTGAAGATGATAAAACTATTAACCGCATCGCAAAAATTATAGAACAGCAAAACAAACTAAAACAACAGCAAGTAAAAAGCATGCTGGATTATATTGAAAATGATACGGTTTGTAAAAGCATGCAACTCCTTACCTATTTTGGTGAAAAAGAAATAGAACCTTGTGGTATTTGTTCGGTTTGTGTTGAAACCAAAAAAGAGAAAGCTCCACAAGATTTAAAATCTTTAAAAAATAGTATTATTGAATTATTAGAGACTGGCGAGTTGTCATCACGTCAAATAAATACAAACATTGAAGCTTCAGAAAAAGACATAAAAACAGTTTTAAAATTACTACTAGAGCATGGTATTATAAATATTACGCCAACAAACACCTATAAATTAAGTCATATATAAAATGGGGTTGTTTAGTGTGTTGCTTGACTTTCTAAAAAAATTCAGCTACCTTCGTTTACCTGTGCTGAACTTGTTTCAGTAACACGGTTATAAAACATATTAGCAGACAGTTTATATCCGAAAATCATTGTA
>NZ_CAXIBN010000178.1:0-6394 GCF_964021735.1 uncultured Wocania sp.
AATCACCATTTAGCGCTGTAACGATTGCTGGAATTCTATAACAAGCAACACCATCTTCCATTCCTGAACTAAATAGTGTTACAAATTCTAAACTCTTGTTAATTGTTTGATTATTCTCTGTATTTAATTTAACTCCACACGAGTAAAATAACACAATCATTATTAGTACAATGCTATTTTTTGTCATAAAATTTTAAAATAAAAAAACCTATAAATTCTAGCTTGGCTACTTTTTATTACTAAATAGCGATAACGGAGCACTGTTATTTGTTACAATAATTAAATTTTTATTGCTCTGCTCAAGTATTTTAATATATCTACTATCATGTGGAACATAAAATCCGCTTTCGAAAAGGTTTTATAAAACTGAAATTATTGTTTCCATCGCCTAAAAACACCGATCCAATTCCTGCATCATAACGCGTTATTTCAACTTCTACACCGTAGTGATTTCAAACCGTTATAATATCATTATTTCCATCGCCATTAACATCTAAAACTAATGATGCTTTTATTGAAGAAACTTGTGCCTGTATTGGTAATGATTTCCTTATAAGTTTACCACCATCATTTATTAAAATTATACTTTCAAAACTATCTATCTCGTAAATAATGGCATCATCTACTTTATCTTCAGGTTAATATCTAACAATTTTGAGGATGCAAAACTGTGATAATCTTTAAATTTTTCTGCCACAAAAGAATATATCTGGCAATCCATCATTATTTATATCTCCAATAGCTACGCCAGCACCACTGTATAACTGATTATAGTATAAGTGATTTACCGTTTTAGATTCTTTAATAGCATTATTAAAATCTATGCCTGTTCTTTCTGAAGATAGCAATTCTAATCCTCCTATTAGTGTTTCAGGATAAAGATTGCGCTTAGGGTTATTACATAATAGCACAACAAAAACAATTACTAATAAAACACTATACAGAGGTTTTGTTTTAATCATTTTAGTCATATTATTTTGAAAATTTATTACAACTATATTAGTATTTAAGCTTTTCGTCTTTATCCCAAATTCCCCAATAGGCGCCAACATTGCCTTCGGCTCCAACTTTCCAAGATTCATCAAAAGATGAAAAGTAAAAAACATCTACATTATCTTCTTTAGACCATAATTGCGTATTTATAAAATACTTCATAGCGTTTTCATAGGATGGTGTTGCACCTTGCAAACCTTCTCCTTCACTAGGCCACCCCGTTTCTGAAATAATAACTTTTTTACCATTAGCTGCTTTAGTAGCTTGGTTTAACATATCTTTCATGTATAATAAAGAATATTCTAAACTACAACCTTCCCAATACGGATAACAGTTTGCTAAAATTACATCACAAGCTTCAGTTATTTTTGGACGATGAACAAATTCATAATACGCATCTACATAACCAACAGGAATATCTTTTGGTAATGTTTCTTTAACTTGATACATAAAACCTAAAAGCTCTGCTTCAGTTAAATCTCCTCTATACATGACTTCATTTCCAACTGCAGCAATATCTACATAACCATCTTTTGCTAATTGTATAAGACCAGCAATTTCTTTTTTGTTAATTTCTGCATCATCACCTAACCAAGCTCCAACCAATGTTTTTATTCCATATTCTTTCGCAATACGAGGAATAGTTTCATTACCATCTGTACATGAAAAAGAACGAATCCATTTTGTATATGGTTTAATAATTTTCATTCGTCTACGAATCTGTGCTTCTGAAATTTGATCTCCGGGTTCTTGACCTTCTTCATAAGGACTAAACCCTATACCGTGCATACCTCCTTTTAAAACTCTTTTAAATATGTTTTCTAATCCTTTTGTTGTCTTGTCATTAAGATTAGCTCCTAATAACGACAGCATTTTATGGTCTCTTTTACTTGACATTATTTTAATTTTTTATTTATGACCTTTTCTATAATTCTCCTCTTCGTTTTACTAGCTCTACTTTTATTTCTCTTGATCTAGTTTCATTTAAATTGTATTTCCACATAATCCAAACAGCAATAGCCGCAGTAACTGCTGGTATTACAATATCTGCGATTCGTAATCTTGTCATTGTTTCAGCTGTTTGAGACACAGCATCTTCGTCAAAACCAACTAGACTTAATATTGCTCCCCCAAGCACCAATGCTAGTGCCTGACCCAGTTTTACAAACCACCAGTATATTGCACCAAAGGTACCTTCCTTACGAGGCATACCATTTTCAAGTTCATCTAAATCACAAACATCGGCTGTCATACTCATCATTAAGGTAAACAAACCTCCCAAACCAAAAGCCATGAGCGGAATTGGTACAAACATTAGCCATGGACCTCCTTGGCTCGTATCCATACTAAACCATGACATACCAATACTATCTAAAAAAGGATTAATCGCATCAAATACAGATGCCACAAAATTATTTAATTCTCTACCAATAGTAGACTGATTAAACTGTGCGTTTAAGTTATTATCAAAACCCCACCATTTGAAGCAATAACCAATAATAGAAATCACTGTAGAAATAATAAAGGCTTTTCGTTTTCCCCATTTATCAGAAATACGAGAAATGATAGGAATAACCATAAAGGCAGTTACTATTGCTGTAAGTGAAGCAAACCAAGCAGGCCAAGTACTTGCTAAACCATAATCACCATTATAAATGTAAAATACTATTATGAAAAAACTGAACGAAGCTACCATTTGAAAACCATTAAAAACTAAAAATGTAGCTCCACACAACTTCATAAAAGGCTTGTTTTTAAATACTTCCTTTATACCCTGTCCTAATTCTTTAAAATTAGATGATAATGTTTTAAGACCTATCTCTTTTCTGTTTTCCATTTTCCCAGCATCAAGTCCTTTACAGAATAAAGCTGGTAAAATCCCAAGCACAATACAAATCAAACCAACTATTAACGACAATTTACGAACTCCAGTTCCTTGCAATTTTTCTGTTGTTATTTTTTGCAATTCATCACCTATAAGCCCCATTTCTCCAATAGTTCTTAACACTTCTTCACTTATAGGAAATACGGTAGGATCTGCAATAACTACCCAAAACCAAGGTACTAGCATCCAAGCAATTTGCCCAACCGTATTTGCAAATGCCATTAAGCGTGTACGCTCGTTATAATCGGTAGTCATTTCATACCCTAAACCTACCAATGGCGTAGCATACATTGTGTTTCCAACGAGAAACAATAGAGACATTAGAAGAAAATACCAAAAGTTAAACATAACGGAATTATCTTCACTTAGTTGGAATAAAAGCGCAAATAATACACCACTTAAAACTGCTCCGATAAAAATATATGGTCTTCGCCTACCCCATTTCGATTTTGTATTATCCGAAATAAAACCCATTATTGGATCAGTGAGCGCATCGAATATTCTAGGTAAACCACCCAACAAACCTGCTAACCATGGATCCATTCCAAATGCAGTTACTAAAAAGAACATGAATACAGCTAAAGCTCCTGGTAATAAATTTAGTACTAAGTGTCCTGAGCCAAAGGCCATTTTTTGTCCGAAAGGAACTTTGTCCCTCTTTGCAGTTTTTATGTTTGACATATCTTTTGGTTTGTTTAGTTATAATTCCTTTTTTGGAATGACAATAGTTTGAATTGCTTGCGCATCTATTGAAATTTCTACTGTTTTTTCTTTAATAGATAAGTTTATAGTTTTTGGGGTTTCTGTTTCATTAAAAAGTACAACTGAGATTGTTCCATCTGGATTTTGTGCTGCTGTAGCCATTAATTTTTCATCAGAATTTTCTAATCCAATAATTTTCGCATCTGGCCTTATATATTTACTAAAGTGTGCCATAGTGTAATACAATGGTGTAAAGTAAACTTCATCTTTATCTGGGTCAACAATTACTGGCGCCACACACCAGTTTTCAAACCAATTTGGCCCACCTTGAGTATCTAAAACCATATTCCAATCTACCCATCCATCTACCCAGTTATTAAGGCAACCAATAATATCTCTAGCATAGCGGTTTACTGGCGAATATTTGGGGTGTAAATATTTTTGGTCTTCAGGAGCCCAATCCCACCCCCAATCGGTTGCTTCTTTTCTCCAATACCACGCATCATCTTTCCATACCGGCACTTGAGAATCTACACAGCCTTCGGTTTCAATTAAATACTTATTTGGGGCTTTGTTATGTGCGTATTGCAAGGCTTCTGGGAAAAAATCATAAGTACTCTCGTACCAGTGAATTGCTGTTCCGTGAAAATACTTTGAAGACCCTTCATCTCTATACATTTCATCTACCCATTCTTTTAATCCTGCTCTATTTTGATCGTAGCCTAAAATAATTTTATCACCATAACCATCGGCTTCTAATTTTGGACCTAAATGAAATTGAACAAAATCTGTCATTTCTTTTGGAGAAAAATGCATGCTCTCCCAATTATTTCCATTTCCATGAGGTTCATTCTCTACTGTAAACCCCCATATTTCAATATCTTCAGCTTTATAAGCTTCAATATATTTTGAAAAGAATAACGCCCAAGTGTCATAATATTTTGGTAATAATTTACCGCCTACCCAACTGTTATTATCTTTCATCCAAGGCGCTGCAGACCACGGTGAAGCAAAAATTTTAAATCCATCGTCTGATACTGCTAAAGCATCTTTTATCATTGGGATTAAATCATCTTTATCTTCTTTAATAGTGAAGTGTTTTAAATTTACATCATCTTCAACAGGTGTATATGAATAGTTTGTGAGTGAGAAATCGCAAGAATTCATATGTGTTCTGGTTAATGAATATCGCGCTCCATCTTTAGCAAAATAAGCTTGTAAAATAGTATCTCTATTTTTTTTACTCAACTTGTTTAATAAATACGCTGAAGACTCTGTAAAGGCTCCTCCAAAACCAGTAATGGTTTGAAAGGTTTGTTCTGGATTTAATACAATAGACGCTTTATTTTCTAAGGTTTTAAACTCTGTAACTTTGGATAGTTTATTTCCTTTAGCTGATGTTTCAAAAACCTCAACTTGTAATTTATTATCTATTTCATTACAACTCATAGCCACTAGCAAAAAACAATAGACATAATATTTTAACTGTTTCATTTTTAATATTTTAATTAATGAGGCACTCCAACTTCAACAATAGAAGGCGGTACTAAAACATCCTTCATTAAATCTTCTTTATTACCATTATAAGTTTTAGTTATTGGGTTTCCATCTCTAGTTAATCCTTTAAAAATACCTTTATCTACCATATCCCATAAGGCATATTTTGCTTCTCCTTTTAAATTGATTAAACCAAAATGGTTTTCTGATCCTTTAGCGTTATGCGAATCTTTCCATTGTTCATCAAAAGCTTCAAAATAGAAACAAGAAATGCCTTCTTTATTTGTCCAATTTCTCATCAGTTCGTAATAACGTCCTGATTTATATTCGTCTGTTGCTCTTGAACCATTAACTCCATAATGCCCGTTAGATACTGTTGCCCAACCTGTTTCTCCAATATGAACGGGTTTATTTACTCCCAAGCTTTTCATATAGCTATTAATAGAATCATACTGTTTTATTGCAAACTCTTTTGCTCTAAGCATTGCTGCTTCAATTTTTTCACTTTCTGAAAGGTTAATCTCGTTTTCTGGAACTAACCAAAATGCAGGATTATAGTGAGAATTATGCATAGGATACGTATGCATTGAGATATAATCTACTGCCTTTATCAATTGTTCTAAATCTTGGGTATGATAACTTGAATCTCCACCGCCCCATGATGAAAAATCATCTGAACTGGTAATCCATAAATCTTTAGGTAACTCCCCTGATTGCTTTAATTCTTGTAGATGATTTACCCATTTTAATATCACATTTGGACGCACAAAATAACTGGTTGCCCAACGCACCATTGCTTCGTTACCAACAGCAATAATCTTTACAATATCTGGATAAGCTTTTGCTAACGCCACTGCCCTATCTATTTCACCTGCATTCTGTTCGCTTTCAACTTCATGGTTTGGTTCTAGATCTGTCCATGCATTTTGGCAATCTATCCATGCACCTAACATGACATACATTTCGAAACTAGGATCCTCTTTTTTTAATTCACTTATCGCTATTAATAAGTTTGGTGCTTGTTGTAATTGCACATTATAAGTTCTCAAAATTTTAATACCCATTGCTGCTAAAATCTTCATATCTTCTTTTAGCTCATCAACAGTCGGCTGAACATCACGAGTTGTTTGACGATAACCACCATATGAAATCGCTAAGTATTCAGGATTTCCTAAAATATTAGCAGCAGTTACATTCATTTTATTATTAGGTTTTTCATTACATGCAAGCATAGAAATCAAAATTGATAGGGTTAATATGATTTTTAATCTTGTTTTCATGTGATTAGTATTAATTGTTTATTATTCGGTCACATGC
>NZ_CAXIBN010000179.1:0-6388 GCF_964021735.1 uncultured Wocania sp.
CTCAATCAATCAAAATCTCCAAAATTTTAATGGCAGCATCACTAATTTTTGTCCCAGGTCCAAATACAGCTACAGCACCAGCGTCAAATAAATATTGATAATCTTGTTTTGGTATGACGCCACCAACAATAACCATAATATCATCGCGACCATAATTTTTTAAAGCTTCAATAACCTGAGGAACAAGCGTTTTATGTCCTGCAGCAAGTGAGGAAACTCCTAAAATATGTACATCGTTTTCTACAGCTTGTTTGGCAGCTTCTTGTGGTGTTTGAAATAATGGACCAATATCTACATCAAAACCTACATCGGCATAACCTGTTGCAACAACTTTGGCCCCACGATCATGACCGTCTTGCCCCATTTTTGCAATCATTATTCGAGGTCGTCGCCCATCTTGTTCGGCAAAAATATCGGCTAACTCTTTTGCTTTTTTAAAGCTATTATCATCTTTTATTTCTTTACTATACACACCCGAAAATGATTTAATCTTTGCTTTATAACGCCCAAAAACAACTTCTAAAGCATCACTAATTTCGCCTAAAGTTGCTCTTTCGCGTGCAGCTTCAACAGCTAAAGCTAATAAATTTTCTTGTCCTGTTCGTGCCGCTTCGGTTAATTTCGATAAAGTCCCATTAATTTTATCATTATTTCTCTCAGCTTTTATCTTATTTAAACTTTCAATTTGTTGATTACGAACCGTTTGATTGTCAACTTCTAAAGTCTGAATAGGGTCTTCTTTCTCTAATCTATATTTGTTAACACCAACAATGATATCTTGATTAGAATCTATGCGTGCTTGTTTACGTGCAGCAGCTTCCTCAATTCTTATTTTGGGAATACCAGCTTCAATAGCCTTGGTCATACCACCAAGTTCTTCTACTTCTTCAATTAAAGTCCATGCTTTTTGAGCAATATCATGAGTGAGTTTTTCAACATAAAAACTACCCGCCCAAGGATCAACAGTTTTGGTTATTTTAGTTTCTTCTTGTAAAAATATTTGTGTGTTACGAGCAATTCGTGCTGAAAAATCAGTTGGTAAAGCAATGGCTTCGTCTAAAGCGTTTGTATGTAAACTTTGTGTGCCACCAAAAGCAGCAGCGGTAGCTTCAATAGTTGTTCGCGCTACGTTATTAAATGGGTCTTGCTCAGTTAAACTCCAACCACTGGTTTGGCAATGTGTGCGTAAGGCTAAAGATTTTTCATTCTTAGGATTGAATTGCTTTACCAATTTTGCCCATAACATACGTGCTGCTCGCATTTTGGCAATTTCCATAAAATGATTCATGCCAATAGCCCAGAAAAAAGATAGGCGAGGAGCAAAAGTATCAATGTCCATGCCTGCATCTAATCCTTTTCTAATATATTCTAAACCATCTGCTAAAGTGTATGCTAACTCAATATCGCAAGTAGCACCAGCTTCTTGCATGTGGTAGCCAGAAATACTAATGCTATTGAATTTAGGCATGCTCTTGCTCGTAAATTCAAAAATATCAGAAATAATTTTCATGGAAGGCGTTGGTGGATAGATATACGTATTACGCACCATGAATTCCTTTAAAATATCGTTTTGAATAGTGCCTGCTAATTGTTCTGGTTTTACACCTTGCTCTTCGGCAGCGACAATATAAAATGCCATAATGGGTAAAACAGCACCATTCATAGTCATTGAAACCGACATTTTATCCAATGGGATTTGGTCGAAAAGTATTTTCATATCTTCAACCGAATCGATGGCTACTCCTGCTTTTCCAACATCGCCAACCACACGATCGTGATCAGAATCGTAACCACGATGCGTTGCTAAATCGAAAGCCACAGATAACCCTTTTTGTCCAGCAGCTAAATTACGCCGGTAAAAGGCGTTACTTTCTTCGGCAGTACTAAAACCAGCATATTGCCGAATTGTCCACGGTCTGCGAACATACATGGTACTATATGGTCCACGAAGATTAGGTGCTATTCCTGCAACAAAGTTTTGATGCTCAATATCTTGTAGATCGTCTTTTGAGTAATCTGATTTTACAGGAATATCTTCAGCTGTTAAAAATGAGCTATTGGCTATTGGTTTTTGGCTTTTAGCTGCTGACTTAATTGTTATATGTTGCAGGTTTTTTCTAGACATTTTATGTTTACACGATTGTATATTTTATTGAGGTAATTTATTAAAGTCTACTTTTTCTGCAGGCTTTTCAGTATTAACTTTCGATAAATCTTTGTTAAATAGATTGGCATAAAACAAATCGAAAGCAATATAAGCTGCTAAATATTTATCTTTTATAACATTTCTATAATTCGACATTAATGGTGCGCCAAATGGTTTCGGGCTCATACTATTTACCTTTAACAGTGAATTAAATGTTGTTTTTAACTCAGTATTTTGCATATTTATTGAAATGCAATTAATTAAAGCACTGTTATAATTTAAGTAGCTTTTTGGGTTGCTGGCATCCCACAAATCATTTTCATTTTTTAAAACCTCAAAAACATTTATTGTATGAGGCGATACAATGTCTTCGTATTTTATTCTGCCGTAAATGGCATTTCTAATAAACTGACCGTAAGCTTGAATTAAGGATGCATTAGGATTGTTTTTTCCGTAAAAATTTAAAATATCATTTTCAAAAGCAAATAAGGCTTCGCTATATAATTTTGAGTTTACGTTTTCACAACTTAAAACCAAACCTTTATCGGCATATTTGTATTCTGATAGTGTGTTCTCTTTTTTACAACTTATCAAACTGATAGCTAATGTGATTACAAAAAGTTTAAAAAATTGTGTTTTCATAGATGTTATAAAATTTAAGTTATTCTGTTTTTAATCGGTTTTGTTCTAAGGTTTCTGCTAGTCGTTTTTCAATAATAGGCTCAATTAGAGTCTTTCTTGAATTGGTTTTTACAAACGGATATAATTCCAGTTCGTGTTTCATTTTATCGTTAGCATTTGGTTGTTTGTTGCTTCCTAAAAGTACTTCTTTGCCAGCATCAAATTGTTGTTGTTCTTTGGCTGCGCTTTCTTTTATTTTCCGTTGAATTGTGCTTTCCTTCAATTGTTTTAAAAAACCACCGTTTGCTTCAATATCTTTAAACAATTCTAAAGATTTTTCGGTAAGCTGATTTGTTAAATTTTCAACATAATAGGCACCATCGGCAGGATTATTTACTTTATCAAAATAGCTTTCGTGTTTTAAAACAAGGAGTTGATTTCTTGCAATACGCTCACCAAATTCGTTATTTTTATGATAAATAGCATCGTAAGGCAGATTGCTAATAGTATTGGCACCACCCAAAATAGCACTCATACATTCGGTTGTGGTGCGTAACATGTTGGTATTGTAATCGTAAAGTGTTTTGTTGCGTTTGCTTGGAGTTGCAACGATATGACAATCTTGATTGATATCATATTCAGAAGCTAAAGTACTCCAAAGAATTCTTAGTGCTCTAAGTTTTGCGATTTCAAAAAAATAGTTGGTGCCTACAGAAACTTGGAAGATAACATTGAGAGATTGCTTTTTTTTATTTTCAATTATATTATCAACATGATTCAAATATTCATTGGCATGCGCTAAACTGTAAGCGAGTTGTTGCACCATATTTGCTCCAGCATTTTGGTATAATGATGCTTCTACACTAAACGTATTTGTGTTTTTAACGATAGATTCAAAATGGTTGTGGTCGCCTTTTAAATTATTAAACCAGTTTCCGGATTTAGCTAGATTTCCTATGATATCTGTTTGAATATAGATTCTCGCTTTCGCTGAAATATTCAAAATACGCTTAATATAATTGTTGTTTAAAAACTGTAAATCAAAATAAAAAAGGTTAGAAGATAGGTTGATGTTTTTTAATAAATCTTCAATGGAAACTGAATCATTTGGAATAATAAATTTGATGCTTTCTGCGCCTCTTTCAATTGCATTAATTGCTTTTAGGTTAGATTTTTCAACGTCAGCAACAAAAACAGATTGACAAATTTTCCACTGTGTGGCTTTGGTGTTTGATGGTTTTAAAGGCTCACTGAATTCATCTGAATGATAAAAAGGTTTTACCGAAATACCATCGTTAGAATTCCAAATTAACGTATCGTTATAATCGGCACCTTTTAAATCAACTTGGATTTTTTGTTTCCATTGTTTAGCCGACACCGCTTCGAAATCATCAAACAAACGCTTAGTCATCTTTTTTAACTTTTAAACTGTCTTCATATTCAATTATAAAAATTTCCTCATTTTCTTTTTTCATATAATATTCTTCGCGAGCAAATTTTTCTAAGCCTTCTTCGGTACTTAATTTTTTTATGGCTTTATTGTCTTTTATTATTTCTCTTTTGTAATATTCTTTTTCGTTTTGTAAGGCTTCAATATCGGTATTTAATTCATGATGAATTAACCACGAGTTTGTATCAAAAAATAGCATCCAAACCGCAAAAACTACAAGGATAAGTATAAACCAATTTTTAAAAGGTTTTAAATATTTGTTTTTATTGAATTGCGTCATTACAATTTTTCATTAATAATAGTTTTAACAATATCTACAGCAACCGTGTTGTATTTGTTGTTTGGAATAATAATATCTGCATATTCTTTCATAGGTTCAATAAACTGATCATGCATGGGTTTTAAAGTGTTTTGGTATCGAGAAAGGACTTCATCTAAATCTCTACCGCGTTCAGAAATATCACGTTTTAATCTACGAATTAAGCGTTCATCAGTATCAGCATGTACAAATATTTTAATATCAAACAGATTTCTTAACTCAGGATTTGTAAGTATCAAAATACCTTCGACAATAATTACTTTTCTAGGATGTGTTAAAATAGTATCACCTGTTCTATTATGTTTCACAAACGAATATACAGGTTGATGTATCGGGACACCTTTTTTGAGTTCTCGTAAATGATGAGTTAACAAATTAAAATCAATAGATCTCGGATGATCAAAATTTATTTTAACACGCTCTTCATAAGATAAATGTGTTGTATCTTTATAATACGAATCTTGTGAAATTACGCCAACTTCTCCCTCTGGAAGTTCGTTTAAAATCTGATTAACAACTGTTGTTTTTCCGCAACCTGTGCCACCTGCAATTCCTATAATTAGCATTTAAAAAATGTTAGTTTGGTATAATACAAATTTAAGATTATTTATTCGGAATAATTTTAACTATGCCAACATTTTCTACACCAACATAAATATAACCATCTGGACCTTGGCGCATACTGCGTACACGACCAATTCCATCAAGTAATCGTTCTTCTTTAACAACTTTATTATTTTTTATAACACATCTATCGAGATATTGAAATTTTAAAGAGCCGACTAAAAGATTGTCCTTCCAATTGGGGTAAATATCGCTAGTTATAAATGTCATACCACTTGGTGCAATAGAAGGTGTCCAATGGTGAATTGGTTGTTCCATTCCAGGGGCTTCGGTAATTTCAGTAAATTTTGTACCACTGTAATTTATCCCATAACTAATTACTGGCCAACCATAATTTTTACCAGATTCAATAATGTTTATTTCGTCGCCACCTCGTGGTCCATGTTCGTGTGTCCAAATTTTACCAGTTTTAGGATGTTTTACCATACCTTGTGGATTACGGTGTCCATAAGAATAAATCGCTTTTTTTGCATTTTTTTTATTTATAAAAGGATTGTTTTCTGGAATAGAACCATCATCATTTATTCTATAAATCTTACCACAATCTTTTGTAAGATCTTGAGGATTCACATCTCGATTTCCACGATCTCCAATAGAAAAATATAAATACCCGTCGTTGTCAAACTCTAATCTAGATCCAAAATGTTGTCCACGATTACTGTTGGGTAAAGCTTTGTATAATATTTCTACATTTGTTAGCGCATTGTTTTTAAGCTTAGCACGCATTATAGAGGTGTTAGCACCATCATTATTATCGTTTGATGACGAATAAGATAAGTAAAGCCAACCATTATCCTTATAGTTTGGGTGCAATTCAATATCCATTAAACCACCTTGACCAAGTAACTCAATTTTAGGTAATCCTAAAATTTTAGATTTTTCACCTTTATTAAAATGAATTAATTCTCCAGCTTTTTCGGTAATAATCATAGAACCATCGGGCAGAAAAACAAACCCCCAAGGGTTATTAAGTTCTGTAACTATGGTTTCGTAAGAATGCTTAATATTTACAGGTGTTTTATCTTGAGCACAAGCATTAAGACTAAATAGAATTATGGTTGCTAAAAAAAAAGATTTAATAGTCATGATTTTTAATATTAAATGTAACCACAATTTACTTATAATTATTGTTTGTTTATAAAGAAAAACTATATATTTGCAGCCGTTACATTTTTTCGGGGTGTAGCGTAGCCCGGTTATCGCGCCGCGTTTGGGACGCGGAGGTCGC
>NZ_CAXIBN010000180.1:0-6364 GCF_964021735.1 uncultured Wocania sp.
GTAAAGGCTTCGTGACCTGGTGTATCTAAAAATGCTATTTTTTGACCATTTTCAAGTTGTACACCATAAGCACCGATATGTTGTGTAATACCTCCTGATTCGCCTGCAATTACATTTTCTTGACGAATGTAATCCAGAAGTGATGTTTTACCATGATCGACGTGACCCATTACTGTTACAATTGGTGCACGTGGTTTTAAATCTTCTGGTTTATCCTCTACTTCTTCAATAGATTCTTCAATATCTGCTGTTACAAATTCTACTTTATAACCAAATTCTTCTGCTACAATAGATAGTGTTTCTGCATCTAAACGTTGATTCATTGTAACCATCATTCCTAACGACATACATGCCGATATAATTTGAGTTACTCCAACATCCATCATGGTTGCTACTTCGTTTGCTGTTACAAATTCAGTAACCTTAAGAATTTTGCTTTCTGCTGCTTCTATTTGCTCATCAATCTCAGATTGTTCTCTATGTTGATCTCTTTTATCTCTTCTGTATTTAGCACCTTTACCTTTGCTAGATTTACCTTGAAGTTTTTCAAGTGTTTCACGCACTTGTTTTTTTACATCTTCTTCGCTAGGTTCTTCTTTAACAATGTTTCTTCTGCCTTGACCTGGTTTTCCTTTAAACCTGTCGTTTCCCCCTGGTCTATTTCCAGCACCTCTATTTTGTGCTGTACCAGACCCTGGTACTCCAGCTTTACTAATACGGCGACGCTTTTTCTTGTTTGCGGTTCCTTCGCCTTTTTTAGCATCAGGCTTTTTCTCTTCTTTCTTTTTCTTAGGCTTAGAAAACTTAGATAAATCAATTTTATCACCCGCTATTTTTGGGCCTGTAAGTTTTTTGTATTGAGTCGTTACCTTTTCATCTGGAACAAGTTCTCCATCTTCATTTAGTTTTTCCTTTTTAGGAGCAACTTCTTTGACTTCTTCCTTTTCTTTAGTCTTAGCTTTAGGTGTTTTAACCTCTATAGGCTCTTCAACCTTTACTTCAACGTCCTTTTCAGCTTGTTTTTTAACTGGCTCTTTAGGTCCTTCTGAAACAATAATATCTGCTTTTTTAGCAACTACTTTTTCTTCCTTCTTTTTAGGATCTAAATCAATTTTACCAACAGTTTTTGGTCCAGAAAGTGTTTTAGTTGCTTTAACAACTTCTTCTTTTTGGGCTGCAATTTTTTGCTTTTCTTCAAGTTCGCGCTCGCGTTGCTCTCGCAATACTTCTTTCTCTTTTAGTTTTGCTTCACTAACTTCTTTAGATGCTACTTTTTTACTAGCATCTGTTTCAAATTCATCAGAAAGAATTTTATACGTTTCTTCAGAAATTTTTGTAGTAGGTCGCTTCTCTATTTCAACACCTTTGGAATCTAAAAATTCCACGGCACGATCTAGAGAGATATTAAGCTCACGTAATACTTTATTTAATCTAATTGTTTCAGCCATAAATTGCCTTTAAAATACTCAAATATATATTATACCCATTCAATCATAAAATTAAATTGGTATTTATTCTTCGAATTCTTCTCTTAGAATTCTAATAACATCATTAATTGTTTCTTCTTCTAAGTCTGTTCTTTTAACTAAATCTACTACATCTTGTTCTAAAATGCTTTTAGCAGTATCTAGTCCAGCTTTACTAAACTCTTCTATAATCCATCCTTCAATTTCATCAGTGAATTCTCTTAATTCTACATCTTCTTCTGCACCTTCTCTAAACACATCTATCTCGTAACCAGTTAATTGACCCGCTAAACGAATATTATGACCACCACGACCAATAGCTTTACTTACTTCTTCTGGTTTTAAAATAACCTCAGCACGTTTTGTTTCTTCATTTAATTTAATTGAAGTTACTCTAGCTGGACTTAATGCTCTGGTTACATATAATTGTAAATTGTTGGTATAATTTATAACGTCGATATTTTCATTACCTAACTCACGCACAATTCCGTGAATTCTAGAACCTTTCATACCTACACAAGCTCCAACTGGATCGATTCTATCATCATAAGAATCTACAGCTACTTTTGCTTTTTCACCAGGAATTCTTACTACATTTTTAATAGTTATTAAGCCATCAAAAACTTCTGGAATTTCTTGCTCAAATAATTTTTCTAAAAACTTAGGTGAGCTTCTTGACATAATAATAGTTGGTTTAGCACCTTTAAGCTCTACACTATCAATTACACCACGAACGTTATCTCCTTTTCTGAAAAAATCAGAAGGGATTTGTCTGTCTTTTGGCAATACAATTTCATTACCATCATCATCTAATAAAATAACAGCTCTGTGACGAATATGGTGCACTTCTGCTGTATAAATCTCCCCTACTAAATCTTTAAATTGTTTATAAATAATAGTGTTATCGTGCTCATGAATTTTAGATATTAAGTTTTGGCGTAATGCTAAAATAGCACGTCTCCCTAAATCTATAAGTTTTACTTCTTCAGATACATCTTCACCTACTTCAAAATCTGGCTCAATTTTACGAGCTTCAGTTAATGAAATTTCTTGATTTGGTTCTTCAACTTCGCCATCGGCAACCACAATTCTATTTCTCCATATCTCTAAATCGCCTTTATCTGGGTTTACAATAATATCGAAATTATCATCATCGCCATATTTCTTTTTTAAGGCACTTCTAAATACATCTTCTAAAATAGCCATTAACGTTACTCTGTCAATTAACTTATCGTCTTTGAATTCTGAAAATGATTCAATTAACGCTACATTTTCCATAAATCTGAATTAAAATTTAATCATAACTTTTGCTTCTACAATATCTTTATAAGCAATATTTGCTTCTTTCTTTACAGTTATTTTGCCTTTTCCTATTGGTTTTGGCTCTCTAACTTTCCATTTTAATGTAATGGTATCTTCAGTAGCTTCAGCAAGAATTCCTTCTATTTTTTCAGAATTTGTTCTTACTTCTAGCGTTCTATTTATATTTTTTTTATACTGCCTATTATGTACTAATGGTGCTGTTGCTCCAGAAGACATAACCTCTAAAGAAAAATCTTGCTCTTCTCTATCTAAATTATGCTCGATGGCTCGGCTAATAAACATACAATCTTCAACCAAAACACCATTATCACCATCTATAATGACTTTAATGTGATTACTACTATCAATAGAAAAATCAATAAGAAATAAATCTGATCTTTCAATTAGTGCAGCTTCAAGTAAATCTGTAACCGTTTTTTTAAACATTTTTAGTATAAAAAGAGGGGACTTTCCGTCCCCTCATTATCTTAATTTTGCCTTTCAACGGTGCAAATATATAATATTTTAATTGATTTATAAAGTATTAATTTATAAATTTATATACATCTCAAATACAAAAACCATGAAAAAAATACTTGTCCCTACAGATTTTTCTGAACAGGCTGAAAACGCTTTAAAAGTTGCTGCTCAGTTAGCTAAGACCCATAATTGCGAAATTTATTTGCTTCACATTGTTGAAATCCCAATGCATAAAGTTGATGCTTTAAGCTCCTACAACAACTTACCTGAAGCTGTTTATTTTATGAAATTAGCTCATAAACAATTTGAAGCATTAAAAACAAAGGACTACTTAAAAGGCTTAGTAATACATGAGCATGTTGATTTGCATGAAATATTTAAAGGTATTTTTCAAACGTGCAAAAAACATAACATAGATTTAGTTGTAATGGGCTCTAACGGCGTAAGTGGTTTAAGAGAAATGCTTGTAGGGAGTAATACCGAAAAAGTTGTTCGCACATCAGAAACCCCAGTACTTGTTATTAAAAATGAACATAAAAAATTTAAGGTTAAAGATTTTGTTTTTGCTTCCGATTTTAAAGATGAAAGCAAAACATCTTATAAAAAAGCTCTAAATTTTGCTGAAGTTTTAGGTGCTAAAATGCATTTACTTATGGTAAATACACCTAATAAATTTGTTACATCGGCAAAGGCAAATAATAGAATAAAAAAGTTTACGGAAGATTTTAGTTTCTCTAAATACACTATCAATATTTATAACGATTTAAGTATTGAAAAAGGGATTATGAATTTTTCACAATCTATAAATGCCGACTTAATTGGCATGAGTACCCATGGCAGACAAGGCATTTCTCATTTTTTCAATGGTAGTATTAGTGAGGATTTAGTAAATCATGCAAAACGACCTGTAATTACTTTTAAGATATAGAAATCATTTAAAACTAAAAAAGTCTTCCTTAAAGGAAGACTTTTTGTTGGCCTACTAGGGCTCGAACCTAGACTCTTTGGTACCAAAAACCAACGTGTTGCCAGTTACACCATAGGCCATTCTGGTATTGAGGATGCAAATTTAATACAATAAATGCTTTGCGCAAGTATTTTTTAAAAAATAATTTTGAATACTTAACGTTTCCCTAAAAAAACAGTTACATTTTATGCTTAACAGCAACGGTATTATTGTTTTATGTTAAGACAAACTAAATAGTTATGTCTCGTTTCATATTTATTATTAAATTCGCCCAAGCAAACAAACATAGATTTTATGGCACATTTAAACTTTAAAAAATGGAATACTATCTTAGGATGGTTCTCTTTTTTAATTGCATTTATTACATATACTTTAACAGTAGAGCCTACGGTAAGTTTTTGGGATGCAGGTGAATACATTTTAACCTCGGCAAAATTGCAAGTTGGTCACCCACCAGGGGCACCTTTATTTCAAATGATGGGAGCGTTCTTTTCTATGTTTGCTTTTGAGCCTTCTCAAGTAGGTTGGATGATGAATATGATGAGTGCTGTGGCTAGTGCTTTCACTATTTTATTTATGTTTTGGACAATTACTTTGTTGCTGAAAAAGTTTGTTAACAACGGTAAAGATTTAAACTCACAACAAACTATGGCTATTTTAGGTAGTGGTTTTGTGGGCAGTTTAGCGTTTACATTTACCGATTCGTTTTGGTTTAATGCTGTTGAAACCGAAGTTTACGCTATGGCTACTTTAATTATGTCAGTGTTATTTTGGTTGGGCTTACGTTGGGAGCAAGACATGGACAAACCACGCGGAAACCGTTGGCTTATTTTAATTGCTTTCGTTATTGGCTTATCGTTTGGGGTGCATTTTATGGGTTTATTAACCATTCCTGCTATCGGGCTTATTTACTACTTTAAAAATTATAAAACGGTTACGGTTAAAAATTTCATAATCGCTAATGTGGTTTCGGTTGGTATTTTACTATTCGTCTTTAAATTATTAGCACCAAATATCCTTAAGATTTTTAGTGTTTTCGAAATATTTTTTGTGAATACTATTGGACTTCCTTTTAACTCAGGCTCTATTATTGCAGGTTTATTATTAGTTGCTATTATTTTTTACGCTTTAAAATACACGCGACAAAAACAACATACACATTTAAACACTGGTATACTATGTCTAACCTTTGTTATTATTGGATTTTCCACATGGTTAATGTTACCAATTCGTGCCAATGCCAATGTGGTAATTAACGAAAATAATCCGTCGAGTGCAAGAGAATTATTAGCCTATTATAACTTAGAACAATACCCAGAAACACACTTGTTTTACGGACCATTGTTTACAGAACAATATGCTTATTTAGATGAAAAGAATCCATATGTAGATGCCAAGCCTAAATACGAAAAAGATAAAGAAAAAGGTGAATATGTTATTGTGAATGATTACAAGAATGCTAATTATAATTTCAATTCAAAACAAGCATCTATTCTTCCGCGAATGTGGAGTGGCGAACATGCTGAAAATTATATGATGTTTTCTGGGTTTTTAGATTTTAAAATAAAACCTGAATATCAAATGGAAAATAATCTACGCACTTTGGTGTCAAATTTTAAAAATAATGTTGCTCAAGGGAATGTGGATTATGAAGATTATAACAAATTTTTAAAAACATATGGACAGCAATTTTTAGAGGTTGAAAAACCATCTTTAGGATCTAATATTTTATATATGTTAGAATACCAACTAGGATATATGTATTGGCGTTATTTTATGTGGAATTTCACAGGGAGACAAGACGATATTCAAGGCCGCTACGATAATCACGGAAATTGGATAAGCGGTATAAAACTTATTGACGAATGGCATTTAGGCTATTCTCAAGATAATTTACCAAGCGATGTAAAAAACAATAAAGCTCGAAATACCTATTACTTTTTACCTTTAATATTAGGGTTAATAGGGATGTTTTTTCTTTTTAATAAAGATAAAAAAACATTTTGGATCATGCTCGTATTTTTCCTATTTACAGGATTAGCTATCCAGTTTTACACCAATGTGCGTCCGTTTGAACCTCGAGAACGTGATTACTCTGTTGTAGGCTCATTCTATGTATTTGCTATTTGGATTGGTTTTGGAGTTTATG